>NZ_CABPVS010000006.1:69479-119179 GCF_902460845.1 Campylobacter concisus
ATTTTTTATAGTATAATATATAATATATTTTAACTTATTTATACGTATTACTATTATTTATATATTATTTTATGTATATTTAATAAAATAATCCGTATAATACTTTAATGATTGAAACAAGTGATATATTTAATTTGCTTCACAATGCAGTTGAGGCGAAAAATATCGGTAAGAAAATTTCACAAGCAAAAATGGCAGAAGAGCTTGGCGTGCCTATGAGGACATATCAAGATTGGAGGCTTGGCAACTCAAAGCCACAAGCTGCTGCTGCAGTTTGCAAACTTCTTTGTGAGCTTGACGACGATGAAATATTATTTGTTATCAATAAGATGAGAAAGTTGCTAGGAAAATAGATGGAAAATTTGACACAAAAAGAGAGAATAGACCTTGAGAGCGTGTTTGCAGCTATCTGCACTAAGAAAGAGCCTAAATTTTTAGGTTTCTATAAAGACTTTTACTCGAGTGCGATTTTAAAATTTTACGTAGTTAAAAACAGAATTAAAAAAATAAAAATCAAGAAAAATTAGTTTTATATTATTTGAGCAGAAAACAATTTTTGCTGCATTTAAAGGTTAATAATTTAGATAAATTCTCCTTAAATATTGACTTTATTTAAAGAGAATTTGCCGACTTATTTCTTACCAAATTTAGCTAGCGCTCTTTGGTAGTCCTCTTCGCTATCAATGCCGATACTTTGGCTCTCAACCTCTAGCATCGCTATCTTTTTGCCATTTTCTAGGGCGCGCAGCTGCTCGAGTTTCTCGGTATTTTCAAGGCTTGAAGGCATGAGCGCGCAAAACTCTTTTAGGCTTTTTACGCTGTATCCGTAGATACCAAGGTGAGCCTTGTAGCTTTTGCACTCGCTTCTGTTAAATGGTATCCTTGATCTTGAAAAATAAAGCGCATAGCCCCCGTGATCCGTCACCACTTTGACTAAATTTTTATCATCCGCAAACTCATCGTCCATCTTTTTATAGCAAGAAAACATAAAGGCTTTCCCTTTGTTTTGCTCGCAAAATGCCCTAAATTTAGCGATATTTTCAGGCTCGATAAATGGTTCATCAGCCTGAACATTTATGATGATCTCACTCTCGCTTAGCCCCAAAATTTGTGCCGCTTCGTTTATCCTATCAGTGCCACTTTGATGATCTTTGCTGGTTAGCACAGCTTTTATGCCGTGAGCCTTGGCGATACCAAGCACGCTTGGCTCATCCACCGCAACCGCCACATCGTCCACACCACTTACTCTAAGAGCCGTCGCCACAAACATCGGCACGCCGTTTATCTCTTTCAAAATTTTGTTACTAAACCTTGTTGAGGCAAGGCGAGCTGGGATGATTATCATCGCTCGATCCATTCTAGGACGCACTTTTCGATCTCGTCCTCTTTTATAATATTTTTGTGTAAAATTTTCGCACTAAATAGCGAGTTTATCGAGCTTGGCACGCTATCATTTAAGATTTTAGCGGTCTTTGCCAGCGCATCTTTTTCATCTTTCGTATCTTTGATCTGGCACGCTTTGATCATGCTTGGCGTAAATTTCACCCAGTGCGCAGTCGATGTGATGACATTTATGCGGCTAGCATCCACCATTTTAAAACAAGTAGCCGTATGCGGATCGATCGCGTAGCCGCTCTTTGCGAGCTTTGCGATATATGCCTCGCACTCTTCATCGTCGCACCAGCTAGCCTCAAAGTCCTCTTGTAGCGCTCCAAGCTCTTGCTTGCTAAGCTTATAAAATTTGTTTTTAGCTAGGCTTTGCATGAGTTCATTTGCTCTAACGCTACCAAATTTATCAAACAGCAAGCGCTCGACGTTTGAGCTTATCAAAATGTCCATAGCTGGGCTTATCGTCTTAACCAGCTTTTTATCTCTTAGGTCATAAATGCCGGTGGTAAAAAACTGCGTCAAGATGTTGTTTGCGTTTGAGGCGATCTTGATCTTGCCGATCTTTGCGCCCATTTTTTTAGCGTAATACGCCCCAAGAGCGTTGCCGAAATTTCCACTTGGCACTATGATGTCAAAGCTCTCGTTTGCCTTAAGCGCCTTTTGCTTTAGTAAATTTGCGTAGGCGTAGGAGTGGTAGATGATCTGAAAGAGAATTCTGCCAAAATTTACCGAGTTTGCCGCACTTAGTTTAAGACGCTTTTTCTTAAGCTCAGATTTAAATTTATCATTTGCAAGCAGCATCTTTAGCGCTCTTTGAGCGTCGTCAAAGTCACCTTTTATGCCAAAAACCTTTAAATTTTCACCCTGCATGGTCTGCATCTGCAGCTTTTGCACCTCGCTCGTGCCACCGTCTGGGTAGAGGCAGACGACCTTGATATTTTCATCATTTGCAAAGGTTTGAAGTGTCGCAGGGCCCGTGTCACCGCTAGTTGCACACATGATAAGGTATTTTTCGCCTCTTTCCTTTGCTAGCTGGCTAAGAAGTGAGCCAAAAGGCTGAAGCGCCATATCCTTAAATGCCCTAGTTGGGCCGTGATATAGCTCACTTACATATAAATTTTTATCTATTTTTTTAAAAATGACTGGGTGCTTTGGGTCATCAAAGCTTGCGTATCTCTTGACTGCCTTTTTGAAAAACGCCTCTGGCACATCAAATTTAAATAGTGATATGATATAAAGTGCGAGTTTCTCGTAGCTTAATTGTGAGAGCTCTTGCCACTTTGGTTTTGTTATTTTTGGAAGCTTTTTTGGCGCGTAAAGTCCGCCATGAGCGGAGCTTGGGCTAAGCATGGCTGTGCTTAAATTTACATTTTTTACCTTCTCATCTTTCACGCTTCTAGTTGGTGTTAGTCTCATTTTTTACCTTTTTTGGTTGATTTTTTTATCCATTTTTCGTATTTTTCAAATACCTCTTTTGGCTTAAGTGCTAAAATTTCTGGAGTTTCGTAGCTGTGGTGCTTTTTTATAAATTTAGCTACTTTTTTAAATTTAGCGTCCGTTTTTATGAGTAAAATTTGCTCTTTTTCATCACAAAGCTTCTCTTGCCAAAGATAAATGCTCTTTGCGCTAAAGCTACTCACACAAGCTGCAAGTCCCTTTTCCACGAGTTTTTTGCTTAGTTTTTTTGCCTCTTTTTTCTTTGCGACTGAGGTGATTAAAATTCTCATTTTGATCTAAATTTTCCTTTTAAAAAGTGGCTCATTATAACAAAATGGGCTTAAATTTGCTTCGCCAAAACCTTTTTAAACTCCTCGCTTAGCGTAACTTCAAGCGTGATAAGCGATACTCTCAGCCCAAAATCCTTTACCTTTACATAGTCCTTTTGCGTCATCAAAAGCGAGGTGGCGTCGTAGGTTTGTAAAATTTCGCTTAGCTCTTCTTTTGAAAAGTCGTAGTGATCAGGGAAAAAGACCTGTCCCACGCACTCGCCAAAAAATGCCTCAAGGCGCGCTGGGTTTGCTATGGCGGTTACTAGCACCATTTTTTCGCTTTTGTTTAAAATTTCGCTCTTTCTAAAGTGAGTTTGCCCCTCGCACGCTATAAAATCACCAAATTTATAAAAGCTAAATGGATATCTATAAGCCCCGCTTGGCAGGCAAAGCTTTAGCTTTGGCTCTGGGTTTGGACGCACCAAGATGTCAAATTTAGCTATGTCAAATTTAGAAAATCCATCATCCAGCAAGATATACTTTGCGCCATGCTCTTTGGCGTAGTTTATGGCTATTTTTCTATCTTCGCTTACGATCACATTTGCGTTTTTGATGCTTGTGGCATATATCATCGCCTCATCGCCACTTGCTGCTACGTCAAGTAAAATTTCGCCATCCCTAGCGACAACTTGCATGCCCTTGCTCTTTCTTTTATAGCCTCTAAGAATGATAAAAGCGCCTTCGAATTTCTTAGCGATAGCGACGCAAAGTGGGGTCTTGCCGCTTCCTCCAAGGGTTAAGTTTCCAACGCTTATTATCTTTATGCCTAGATCTTTTTTTTGCGCGCTAAATTTCTTACAAATAACGACTAGAGCGTAAATAAGACTTAACGGCAGAAGTAAAAAAGCTAGTAAAATTTGAAAGAAATTTGGGCGAAAGAAGTAGTCATTCGCCCAAGAGTGTAAAAGGATGTTAAATTTCTTAAACACGAGATTTAGAAATTTCTTTTACCGTGTTGCAGATGTATTGCACCTCTTCGTCGCTCAAACTATGATATATAGGTAGCGACAAGACTTGTTGATACGCTTTTAGAGCATTTGGGAAGTCATTTACTTTAAGCGAATATTTATTTTTATAATAGCTTAGCAAATGTATCGGTATGTAGTGCAGCGAAGTGTGAATTCCACGCTCCAAAAGCTCTCTAGCAAAGCTGTCGCGGTTTTTATTTATCTTGATAATGTACTGAGTGTAGATGTGCTCGCGTTTTTTGACTGGAGTTGTGATGTTGTGACACTCTTTAAGCTCTTTATCGTAAATTTCAGCGATCTTTTTTCTACGTTTTATAAGCTCGTCTGTCTTTTCAAGCTGAGCGATAGAAAATGCCGCATTTATCGAGTTTATATCATATTTTAAACCGATATCAACGACGTCGTAGATGTAGCTTAAACTACCAAATTTATCTATACCATTTACAAGGGCGTAGTTACGAAGTAGTTTTGCTTTTTTATAGACCTCTTCGTCATTTGTCGTGAAAAATCCAACTGTTGAGATAGGATTTTGCACGCGTGAGTTTGTCTGAAAGCATGATAAAAACGAGTCTGAACCAACTTTTTTGCCATTGTATGTTAGTCCTATGCCTCGATTTGCGTCATCTAAAACGACGATGCCGTATTTTTCGCAGATAGCCTTTATCTCATCAAGCCTAGCGCTTTGTCCAGCGATGTGTGAGATAAAAGCGCATTTTAGTTTTTTGTGATTTTGCTCTTTTAGCACCTTTTCAAGGGCTTCTGGGCTGATGTTAAAGTCCTCTTCATCGATATCAACAAAGATAGGCTCAGCATCAAAATGTCTAACAGCCTGAGCCACGCTAGGGAAGGCATTTACTGAACAGATGACCTTGTCACCGCGCTTTGTATCCATAGCGCTTAGAGCCAGATGATGCGCTGCTGCGATGTTGTTTGTAGTGACAACAAATTTAGCACCAAAGTATTCTTTTAGCTTTTCTTCAAATTTAGCAACCGTATCAGTAGCATTTTCAGAACGCAAAGCCTCCCCTATGAGCTCACTTTCGCGCTCAGTGATAGTTGGTTTGTAAAACGGAATTTCTCTCATCTTTAATCCTTTAAATTTTCACTATCAACGGCATTTGTCGTTTAAACCTGTTTGACACAACTCTATTTTCTATATCCAAGACCGCTTTTAATCCAAACTTTTTGATGGCTTGCTCCTTGTTATTTTCTAAATTTTGTAAAATCTCGTCGATAACAGCATAGCTGTAACCTATGTCGCCCTCGTCACTTTGCCCATCCCAAAGATCGGCTGAAGGTGCCTTATTTATAAAATTTTTATCAAGCCCAAGATATTTTGCAAATTCAAAAATTTCACTCTTATAAAGCTCTCCGATAGGATTTATCGCGCACGCCAAATCCCCAAATATCGTGCCATAACCAAGCATAAGCTCACTTTTGTTGCTTGTGCCGATGACTAGAGCGTTTATACTAGATGAATAATCATAAAGCAAGCTCATTCTAACTCTAGCTGCTAAATTCCCTTTTCTTAAATTGCTTAAATTTACATCTATCGTTTCGTAAAAGGCATTTAAAATGCCCTCTATGGATAAAACCTTATATTTTATGTTTAGTTTTTCACATAAATTTAAAGCATCGTCCATATTTTCTTTGTTTGATGACGCTGTTGGCATGATGAGTGCATGAGTTTCATCTGGTTTTGCTCTCGCACAAAGTGTCGCAATCACAGCAGAATCAATACCGCCGCTTACGCCTAATAGTAGTTTTTTACCTTTAGTTTTATCTTTTAAGCTAAAAACTAAAGTTTCTTCTATTTTTTGATACCCCTTCATTGTCCCTTTGCCTAAAATTGCTTCCTTTTGCAAAAATTATACTAATTAAATTTAAAATTTTTCTTTAAGTTTAAGTAAAAAGATGTAAATATTTAAGAAATGATAAATTTGAGGTAAGAAATGAGAGTAATACACAAAAGTTTTGGAGATTTTGGCACTAATTGTTACATTGTTACAAAAAATGATTCATCTTTAGTAATAGATCCAGGAGATGGGGCAAAAGAATGGGTTTTACAAAATGCTAAAAATTTAAAAGCCATCCTTTGTACTCATGGGCATTTTGATCATATTTTTGATGCTGGAAAATTAAAAGATGAGCTAGAAATTCCAGTTTATATTAACAAATTTGATACTTTCATGTGTGAGAGTGATATTTTTGGTTATATGAAAAGTACTTTTACTCCAGATGTTTTAGTTGATAATGATGAAAATTTTAACATTGATGATTTTTGCATCAAATTTCATCATTTTCCAGGACATACACCAGGCTGCTCGATGATAGAGATAGATGACACGATGTTTAGTGGGGATTTTTTATTTAGAGGAAGCATAGGACGCTGGGATTTTCCTTTTTCAGACAAAAATGAAATGTTAAAAAGCCTAGAAAAGTGTAAAAATTTAAAAGGCAACTTCACGCTTTATCCAGGACACGGAGAAGGCAGTACACTAAAGGCCGAGCAAAATAATATTGATTATTGGATAGATATAGTAAAAAATAGCTAAAAATTTCGTTGGTATTAATTTCAAATTTCAAGCTTCTAGAATACACTTAATCACTATTAAAAATTTATATTTTTTATAAAGCTAAGAGTCAATCAAAAAAGATAGATAAATTTTGTATGGGGTCTATTTAAATTTTAAAAAATCCGAGCGAAAGCTCGCTCGGATAAAGGTTTTAGAAGCTATATTTTGCTTCAAATCTTATACGATTTTGTTTAAAGCTTTCGCTATCTTTTTTATCTTTAGCAGCTGCATACCAAGTTAGGAAATTAAGTTTTTTGCTATATTTGTAGCTAGCTTGTGTATACCACTCATTTCTTTTTGCTCTCTCTTTATCAAGAGCATAGCTTGTGCCTTTACCTTGAGTATAGCCAGCACCAAGACCAAATTTATCTATATCATATCCAGCATTAACAAACCAGTAATCGTTGTCGCCTTTGATATTATTGTAGTATTGTTTACCATCACCACTCATTACACTATTTAGTATTTTAGCTGGGTTGATTAGCTGACCATTTGCATCGATTGAAGTAAATGCGATTTTACCACTATTTCTAGCATCATTATCTTTATTTTTAGCGTCAAATTCTAAGTAGCCAGCATTAAATTTAGCACCAAATAGTTTTGTTCCGGCTTGAACAGCCCAAAAATCAGCATCAGCTACTTTTTTGTGATCTGAATCGCTATAAACATATTGACCTTTTAGATTTAGGTTTATATCGTCGGTTACATTAAAACTAAATGCTGCCTCAGCACCATAAAGTGTAGCTATTTCTTGTAGATTTGCAATAGCTGCCTTAAATGATACTGGATCATAGCTACCAACTGCACCTAAATAATAAAGATTAGCAGGAGCGTCATGGAATTTTGTACCATTCGTTACTTCTTTTAGGAAAGGTCCATCTACTTCATCACTATTGTTTTCTATGGCATCATAAGCAGCAGCTGTTAAAGTAAGACCAGATACATCTGTACTTACCACTTTTAGACCAGTAGCTGCTATATCACCATCATCATAGAAAGTTTTGATAAGTTGTTTACCAGCTGTAATAGTAGTGTTAGATACTTTGTATCCTAGATACATCTCATATACACCAAAAGAATTTGTTGTATTTGTTTTATCTGTACCAGTTGCTACTTTATCGCCTGAATCATCAGTAGCAGCATATCTTAGTGTCAATACACCAAAGAAATTATCATCAATAGCGGCTTTAAATGATGTTTGCATTCTAAAAGCATGGCCTGCATTATTACCCTTTACAGTACCAGCTGTAGTTTTCTTAGTGCTATCATTTGTATAACGATATCTTGCAAATCCTGAAAGATCTACATTTTTTATAGCTTCTTCAAGTGGAGTTGCACTTGCAACGCTTGAAAATGCACCTAAAGCAACCAAAGCAGCTAAGCTAACTTTTGTAAGTTTCATCTAAATCTCCTTTTGATAAAAAGTTTTGAAAGGATATTATCATAGAAAATTAATTTTATTGCTTAATTTTCCTTAAAATTTTAAAAAATGTTACCAATTATTTACCAAAATAGGATAATGAGATAAAGATTGTCTTTTTAAAATTTCGTTTTATTTGGGATTAAAAATCAAAAGTTTTTACTTTCTTTTAGCTATTAGCCTTAGCTTCTTCCCGCTCTTTTTTCTGCCTTATAGCAGCTTCTTTTTGGATATTTTTTTGTTGAGCCAAGAAGATATGCTCATCAAGTGTGACAAGTTGAAATACTCCTTCAAAAATTTTTATATCTTTAACATATCCAAGCACTTTTACTTCCCTTTTTCTGCTCTCTTCAAACCTTGCTTGTGCGTCAAATTCGACCACATCACCAAGCTTGAGCGGTCCAAAGAAATTTATCCTAGCACCGATACTAACGCAAAATTCTTCATTAATAGCTAAAAGCGCAGCATGATTTGCGCCCATAAAAATAAATCCACTATGAATAAGCCCCTCAGTGTCGCACACCATATCATCTGTAGTAAAAAATCTAGTCTTTGCATGGTTTTTTTCAAGCAAAAATGCCGTTCCGCTAAAATTTAGCTTTGTAAGTGGAGCGGTTTTGATCTCATTTCTTAATGGGTTTTCATCTTCTGGTAAGATTATTTGCGATTCGTCTTTTACATCATAGATATTTTCTTCTGCCATTTTTATCCTTAAATTTTAACTCTAACATATGCTCTTTTTGGCGCTGGGTAGCCCTCGATGGTTTTTGTGCTGTCATCTGGATCTAAGAAATTTCCAAGACTCTCACCATCTATCCACTGCGTTTTTCGCTGCTCATTTAGATCAGTGGCCTTTGTTTCAAGTAGAGTAAAATCCCTAAACTTAGCTCTCTCGCACCAGTTTTGAAGTGCCGAGAGTGTCGGTACAAAGTAGATATTTGAAATTTTTGAGTATCTATCTTTCGGACTCAGCGCAAAGTCGCCATCCATATCTATATACATTGTATCTAAATATAGCTCGCCTCCAGGATTCAAAGCCATTTTTAGCTCTTTTAGCATCTTGATAGGATCACTTCTGTGATATATCACTCCAAGACAAAAAATCGTATCAAATTTAGCTCCATACTCAGGCAAGTTCTCAACGCCAAGAAGCTCATAAGTGATATTTGAGCGGATAAATTTGTTTAAAAATTTAAACTGCAAATATGTATGCACACTAGGATCAAAGCCGGTTATGCTTTTTGGGGCATATTCAAGCATCTTAAACATATAATAGCCATTATTACAACCCACATCAGCCAAGCTTTTGCCAGCTAAATTTAGGTGTGGGGTGAGGATATTAAATTTAATAAAACTTTGCCACTCGCTATCTATATATATATCATCAATTTCAAATGGCCCTTTTCGCCAAGGCTTTAGGCTAAGGGCGAGGTCATAAATTTCATCTTTTTTAGCTTGGTCTAAATTTTTAAATTTCACATTTACACTATCTTTTAGCTCAAGCTCGCAGTCAAAATTTGCTAATTTTTCTATCCTATTATAAATTTGCTTTTGCTGCTCGTTAAATTTGCTAAGATCCACGCTATTTCCAGTCGACGATGTTGTGCGGACACTCTTTTTGGTAGGTGCCAGTCGCGTCATAATACTCTTTACAATCATTATAATATTGCGTCGAAACTCCTCGCTCGTTCATATAAAGACAACCATTGCAAAATAGCGCTATAAAGCCTAAAAATATAATCTTTTTCATGTGGCGGATTTTATCATAAATAAAATTTTTATGCTAGAATAGCAGGCAGTTTTAGAGCCAAGTTTGGCTAAGATTAAGCAAAAAAGGCATTTTATGCAAAGAAGAGATTTTTTTAAATTCAGTAGTTTTTTAGGCGCAGCAAGTCTGCTTCCAAGTGTCACTCTAGCTAGCGATGAGCCAGCAAATCCAGTTGTTAGAAATTTCGATGTAATTTTCAAACACCAGCTGCTCGAAAAGGGCAAAAGCTCAAGAATTTGGTTGCCACTCCCACTAAGCACCACTTATCAGCAACTAACCCAAGACTACGTCATAAACACAACCGCTAAAAACGTCTATATTTCAGATACGCTAATACCTACAATGTATGCTGATTTTGAAGAAAACGAGCCAAGACCTATCTTAAATGTGCAGTTTAAGATCCAAACAACAGAGCGCAATACCGACTTTAGTAAGGTAAATTTCGATCCAAATGAGAAGGTCGATCCTGCTGTTTTGGAATTTTTAAAACCAACTTCACACATCCCAACTGACGGCGTCGTAAGAGCAAAAGCGCTAGAGATTATCGGCAATACTAAAGGCGATTTGGAGCGTGCAAAGGCTATTTATACTTGGGTTGCAAACACTATGCAGCGTGATAATAGCGTCCTTGGATGTGGCACGGGCGATGTTAGAGCGATCCTGGAAAGTGGCAAGCTAGTTGGTAAATGCACCGACATAAACTCAGTTTTTGTGGGACTTTGCAGATCAGTTGGCATCCCTGCAAGAGAAATTTTTGGCATTAGAGTTGGTCAGTCTAGATTTTCAGACCAAATGGGCAGCGCAAAAGACGGCATAGCTAAAATTTCAGGCGGACAGCACTGCAGGGCTGAGTTTTACTTAAAAGGATATGGTTGGATACCAGTTGATCCAGCAGACGTTACAAAGGTAAGACTTGGCGAGAAATTAACAAACGATGACGCTAAGATCGTAGCTGTTAGGGATTATTGCTTTGGCAACTGGGAGATGTGCTGGATAGGCTTTAACTACGGACGTGACTTTATCTTAAAACCAGAGCCTGAGCAAACTCCGCTAAATAACTTTGGTTACCCATACGCTGAAGTTGATGGCAACACACAAAACTACTATTCGCCAAAAGAATTTAGCTACGACTACGTTTCGACAGAGCTAAAATGAGAGCCTTTTGGCTTATACTCACATCCATAGGTAGTGCTATAGGTGCTACCTTATGCTGCTTGCCAGCACTTCTTTTTTTGCTTTTTGGCACATCTTTTTCTTTTTTATCTTGGACACAAAATTTATACGAGTACCGTGCCCCTTTAAGCGTTATAGCCGTCATTTGCTTTGTGATTTCAGGTGTAGCTTTATTTTACAAGCCAAAAAGCTGCGACCTAAGCTATAAAAAGAAAAAATGGATACTTATATATATTCTTTTTGGGGTAATTTTGCTTTTACTCCTTACATATCCAGAGCTTTTAGGAGAAATTTATGCGTAAAATTTTAGTTTTAACCCTTCTTGCACTTAGTTGCTACGCTGATAAAAAGATAGAAATTTCAGTACCTAGCATGCACTGTCCGCTTTGCACAGCGATAGTAAGAAAGGCCGCACTTAGCGTTGAGGGCGTCAAAAAGGCAGATGTTTCGCTAAAAGAGCGAAAAGCTGTCGTTGTAGCAGATGATAATGTCGATGAAAAAGAGCTTTTAAAGGCGGTCGATGCGACTGGCTATAAGGGCGAGATAAAATAAATTTATGGAGGCAAATATGTCAAAGAGCGAAATTCTAACGAAATTTGAGACACTTGCAGCGATACCGCACTGCAGTTACGATACTGATAAGATGCGTGATTTTTTAGCTAGTTATGCAAAAGATAAGGGCTGTGAGGTCGTGGTCGATAGCTTTGGCAACGTTCATGCATATAAGGGCAAGCCAAAAATTTGCTTGCAAAGCCACTACGATATGGTCTGCATGGGCGATGCGCCAAAGATCGAGATCGTTTATGGCGATGATGGCTACATGAGGGCTAAAAACTCATCTTTGGGTGCTGATAACGGCATAGGCGTAGCTATAATGATGCAGATGATAAGCGAATTTGATGATATAGAGTGCCTATTTACAAATAACGAAGAAGTTGGCATGATCGGAGCTGCTGGCTTTAGCGGTGATCTAAAAGCCAATAAGCTTTTAAATTTAGACAGCGAAGAAGACGATAGAGTCACTATTGGCTGTGCTGGCGGTGTAAATTTATTTGCTACTATCGCACTAAATAGTAAAAAAACAAAGGAGAGCACGCTTTATGAAGTAAAAGTAAGCGGTCTACCTGGCGGACACTCTGGCAACGAGATACATAAAAATATCCCAAATGCGATCAAGGTTTTGGCGGCATTTGTAACAAAAAATGGCTGCAAGCTTGTTAAATTTGAAGGTGGCGAACGAAGCAACTCTATCCCAAGTAGCGCAACTGCGCTTGTGCTAAGCGATAAAGAGCTAAAGAGCGAGTGTGAAAATTTAAGCGTGAAAAAGCTTGGCACGGGTGAAGAAATTTTAGAAAATGGCGAGAAAATTTTAGCTTTAATTAACTCATTTTCACAAGGCGTAAGAGCCTATAACTGCGAGCTAGGCATACCGCAAGATAGCGTAAACCTCTCACTTGCAAAGATCAAAGATGATGGCGTGCTTGAAGTGGAGTTTTTTGCAAGGTCAATGAGCAAAGATGGACTAAATAGGATGGAATTTGAAATTTCTGAGCTTGCAAAAGCGCTTGACTTTAGCGTCATTGCAAAAGATAGGAATCCTGCTTGGAAGCCTATAAATGATAAATTTGCAAACGATATCTTAGAAGAGCTAAAAATTTATAAGCCAAATGCAAGGATAACAGCTGTGCATGCTGGACTTGAATGCGGCGTGCTTTTGGAGAAAAAAGCGGGTCTTAGCGCTTGCTCAATAGGACCAAATATCCACTCACCTCACTCAACAAGAGAGTGCTGTGAGATTGAATCTGCGCTTTTTATAGAAAAAGTCGTTCGCGGTATCGTTAAAAAATATAACTCATAAAAAATAAAATTTGCTAGAAATTTCTAGCAAATTTTATATCTCAAAGCATCTAAGCCAAATTTGCCCGCAAGTACGAGCAAATTTAGATTATTTTTCAAACTCATAAACGATCTTGCCACTTTTTATAGTAGTAGTCGCCGCACCTTTTAGCTTTTTACCAAAGAGTGGAGAGTTTATTGATTTTGAGCGGTTTATCTTTTCGTCATAAACATACTCGATCTCAGGATCTATCACTGCTATATCAGCTAGCATGCCAACTGCCAGCCTGCCTTTATCTTTTAAATTTAGCATCCTAGCCGCATTTGTCGAGGTTAGCTCCACCATGCGCTCTAGGCTTATAATGCCCTCATTTACGAGCTTTAGCGTAAGTGGCACAAGGGTTTGAAGTCCGATGATACCAAATGGTGCCTTGTCAAATTCCACTATCTTTTCATCTGTGTGGTGTGGCGCATGGTCGGTGGCGATAACGTCTATAAGGCCGCTTTTTAGCGCCTCTCTCACCGCTTTTACGTCGCTTATCTCACGAAGTGGCGGTGACATTTTGAAATTTGTATCATAGGCATTTTTCAAAATTTCATCGTCGCTAAAGCTAAAGTGGTGAGGTGTTGCCTCACAAGTGATGTTTATGCCCTCTTTTTTGCCCATTTCGATGATCTTTAGCGAGTACTCAGAGCTTACATGAGCGATATGGATGTGTGCTTTAGTAAGCTTTGCTAGTAGCATGTCACGGCTCACTGCGATCTCCTCTTTCTCCCTTGCCATGCCACGAAGCCCAAGGATCGCCGAGACCTTGCCCTCGTGCATGACGCCCTGCCTGCAAAGCGAGCAATCCTCTGAGTGACTTATACAAAAGCTACCAAACATACTTGAATACTCAAGTGCTGCTCTCATCACGCTTGAGCTAGTCACTGGTAGGCCATCATCACTAAATGCAACTGCGCCAGCTTCTATAAGATCGCCCATTTCAACGATCTCATTGCCACCAAGTCCTTTGCTGATGGCTGCTATTGGCAAAAGATCGATCAGTCCGCAGTTTTTAGCCTTTTCTATCATTGCCCTTGTGATTGAGGCGTTGTCATTTACTGGGTTTGTGTTAGCCATGCAAAGGCAGGTGGTCACTCCTCCAGCTACGGCTGCCTGCGAGCCTGAGATGATGTCGTCTTTGTACTCTTGACCAGGATCGCGAAAGTGCACGTGCATATCGATAAGTCCTGGCATGACTAGCTTGTTTGTAGCGTCGATGACCTTATCAGCCTCAAATTTCTCACTTCCGATTTTGGCTATTTTGCCGTTTTCTATTAGGATATTTGCCTTAAATTTCTCGTCGCTATTTACGATAGTGCCGTTAATTATTGCTATTTTCATCGTTAGCCCCTATTTTTTGCAAGCGTATTTAGTATCGCCATTCTTATAGCAACGCCGTTTTCAACTTGATTTAGTATGACTGAGTGCGTGCCATCAGCCACGTCAGAGTTTAGCTCTACACCCCTATTTATCGGTCCTGGATGCAGTACGATCGCGTCGGGTTTTGCTAGCTTTATCCTATTTTTATTTAGTCCAAAGAATTTTGAGTACTCCCTCGAGCTCGGAAATGCCACGTCTGCACCGCCGCGCTCTAGCTGGATGCGAAGCATGATGATGACATCACTGCCCTCGCAGGCTTCTTCCATATTTTTGCAAATTTGAGACTCAAAGACCTCAGCATCTTTTGGCATCATCATCCTTGGCGCAAAGAGCTTTAAATTTATGCCAAATTTCTTCATCGCCCAGATGTCAGACCTTGCCACGCGGCTTCTAGCGATATCGCCGATGATCGCCACGTTTAGGTTTTTATCCAAAATTTTGCCATGCTCTCTTAACGTAAAAAGATCAAGTAAGGCTTGGCTTGGGTGCTCATTTGTGCCGTCTCCTGCATTTACGACGCTAGCCTCTGTTCTATCAGCTGCAAATTTTGCTGCTCCAGAGCTTGGGTGACGAAGCACGATGATGTCACTTCTCATAGCAGCCATGTTATTCATCGTGTCATTTAGGCTCTCGCCTTTTGTCACGCTTGAGCTTGATGAGCTGAAATTTATCGTATCAGCTCCAAGCCTCTTTGCTGCGATCTCAAAGGATGTCCTCGTTCTTGTCGAGTTTTCATAAAATGCGTTGATCGTGGTCTTTCCACGAAGATAGTCATTTTTTTTCACTTGGCTTAAATTTAGCTCCTTAAACTCTTTCGCCGCCTCTAAAAAATATAAAATTTCTTCTTTGCTAAGCTCTCTAGTTCCTATCAAATCTTTATGTTTGTAGCCCATTTTAAGCCTCTTAAATTTATTTTGTCACAAAGTCGCAAGCTGGTTGGTAGCCGTTATCACAAGCTTTTTTAAATAAAGCCTTTGCTTTTTCTTCGTTCTTTGCTTCGTTTGCGTCTTTATCTTTTACAAGGCCATAAGCGATCATTTCACCTAGTTTTTCGCAAGCCATGCCCTCATTTTCGTCACACATTTTTGTAAAAATTTTCTCAGCCTGGACTCTATCTTTTGCCACGCCGTCGCCGTTAAATAGCATGATTGCATTCATTGTGCAAGCTTTTTTCTCGCCCTCTCCACAAGCCTTATTAAAATAAAGATAAGCTTCATTAAAATTTTTCTTTGCATAAAGCTCGTTTGCTTTGTCTAAATTTTCATTTGCCATAGCATTTAACGCAAAAACCGCTGCCACTAAAACTAAAATTTTCTTCATTTTCTTTCCTTACTTAAATAATTTTGAATGATGTTTTTTCATATATTCAACTATCTCTATGACCTCGTCGCTACCGCTAGCGTCAGAATTTTCTAACGCATCATCGATGCACTCGACATAAAGATTTGCCGCCTCTTCAAGCTTGTCTTTTTTCACTCCAGCATAGTAAAACATCGCCTCAAGCACCATACTAAGCTCATAGCTAAGTTCTTCTACGCTTACCTCTTCTTCTTTCATATTTCCTCCTGTGTTTTTTTGGTTATTATATCTGCTATCTGTGCTTTAATTGGCTCGTAGCTAAAGCCATCTTTGAAATTTGCGAATAGCCCACCACTAGCGTTCACGTGGCCGCCTCCGCCAACTAGGTGCTTTGCCATGGCGCTAACGTCAAGCTTGCCATTTGCGCGAAAGCTTAGTGTTTTTTTATTTGTCACATCGATAAAGAAGTCAAATTCAGGATTTGCCACCAAAAAGTCGTTGCCGATAACCGAAACATTGCCAATATTGTAGGTTAAAATTCCTTTATGATCTTTATAGTTTATGCTAAATTTCTCTTTATTTTCACTAAGTTTTTTTACGACGTAGTTTGAGATTAGATTGCTTAGCGTGTCGTCTTTATCCTCTTTGAAAAATGACTTCTTAATAGCATGCACCTGCATATCAAGGCCGATATAGTCGTTTTTTTCGTTAAAAAATTTGCTTGCTTCTTTTAGGATGTGATCCATATAGAGGTTGTTTTCAGCTTCAAACATCACTTTATTTATCTCTTTAGCATTTGCCACAAGCCCCAAGCAGACCTTTCCCATCTCAAAATTTTTATCATCTTTTAGCCAGATATCTACGGCATTTACGACGTCACTAAAAATTTCAAGCTCTTTGTTTTTGCCAAAAATTCCTGCAAAAAAATCATAAGTGATCTTTGTAGCGCACCTTGAGCTATCTAAAAAATACCATGGATAGGCACTCGCACACTCTGCACCGCTTTGGTGATGATCTAGCAAAAATAGCTTTATATTTTTACCCCTTATCATATCTTCAAAGCTCTCACACTGAGCTAGGCTTAAATTTAGATCAGTGATCAAGATGATGTTTTTATCATCAT
This sequence comes from Campylobacter concisus, assembly GCF_902460845.1. Lineage (NCBI taxonomy): Bacteria > Pseudomonadati > Campylobacterota > Epsilonproteobacteria > Campylobacterales > Campylobacteraceae > Campylobacter > Campylobacter concisus. The sequence goes on from NZ_CABPVS010000006.1 coordinate 86,227, forward strand.
TTGAAGCATCTATCTCAGCTAAAATTTGAGCAAATTTATCATCTATCTCCCTGCCGTAGTTTGAGTTTAGAAATTTCACATCTTTGAAGTAAAAATTTGTTATGTATTGCGCGCCGTATCCGTCAAGATCAGTGTGTGAGAGGTGATAAATTTTCATCGTTTTCCTTTATAAATTTTCTATTTCTATGACGCCAACCGTTTCAAATGGCGTATTTGCCGAAATCTCAGCAAAACTTAGCACCACGATGTCGATGGCAAAATTTGCGCAGATATTTGCTATAAATTTTCTTAGGCTTGGTTCCACGCAAAGAACCATTTCGCCATGCTGACTCATCGGACGTTTCTCTTTTTCATGCCTTAGAGCCTGAACGATCGATGAAGTTTGAGCCACATTTATCATCAGGTGATACGCGCCGTCTTTATACTGCACCGCGTCCATAAGCTTTTGCTGCACAGCACTATCTAAAATGTAAAAATTTAGTTGTCCTTTCTCATCGACATAAAGCGAAGTGATGACACGTGAGAGCGCTGCGCGTACGTGCTCGATGATCATATCTAGGTTTTTACTAACCTCGGCGATGTCGCTAATTGATTCAAGTATGCTAAGCAGATCTTTGATCGGGATATTATCTTTAAGCAGCGCTTTTAAAACCTTTTGGATCAAATTTATAGGTGCGATCCTTAGCGTATCCTCGACCACAACTGGGTAGTCGATCTTTAGTTTGTCTAATAAATTTTGCGTCTCTTGGCGAGTTAGAAGCTCGGCTGCGTTTTGCTTGATAAGCTCACTCATGTGCGTTGAGATGACGCTTGCAGGATCAACTATCGTGTAGCCGCTAAGTATGGCGTCCTCTTTGACGCTAGCATCGATCCAGAGTGCGTCCAGCCCAAAAGCTGGCTCTTTTGTCGGAATTCCCTCGATATCTTCGCTAACTAGACCACTATCCATCGCTAGAAATTTATCAGCATAAATTTCACCCTGACCGATCACGATGCCTTTTAGCTTAAAGCGGTATTCGTTTGGCGGTAATTGAAGGTTATCGCGGATCCTTATCTTTGGCATCAAAAAGCCAAGACTTGAAGCGATATTTCGCCTCATGGCGCGAATTCTCTCGATTAGATCCACATCAGCTAGCTTTAACAAGCCATATCCAAGGTCAAGCTCTAAAATTTCAAGCTTTAAGATGTCGTTTATCTTAGTCTCTTCTTCTCTTGCGATCTCTTCGTCGCTCTTCTTTGGCACCTTAGTAGTGGCACCACTAGCAGCTGCCCCTGCTCCACCTTGCGTAGCGGCTCCAGCTTTTTTAGAAGCAGCTTTATCTTTTGGCGTAAGGTTTAAATTTAATCCACCATCTTTGGTCTGCTTGATGATGTAGCCAAGCCCCAAAAACAGTAATGCAATAAATCCAAGAGATAATGTCGGAAGTCCAGGAACAAGAGCAAACATGAATAGTATGAAGCCCACTATTAGTAAGGTTTTATAGTCTCCCAAGAGTTGATTTAGAGTGCCTTCTGCAAAGTCCTCATCGTCTTTGCTAGCCCTTGTGATGATGATAGCAGTTGCTGTTGATGTGATAAGTCCTGGGATCTGACTAACAAGACCGTCACCGATAGTTAGGATCGTATAATACTGGGCCGATGTAGCCATATCAAGGCCGTGTTGAAATGAGCCGATAGCAAAGCCGCCGATGATGTTGATGATAGTGATGATGATTCCAGCTACGGCGTCACCTTTTATAAATTTGGACGAACCATCCATCGCGCCGTAAAAATTTGCCTCGCCGATGATGGCTTGGCGTCTTTCACGTGCTGTTTTTTCATCAATCAAACCTGCGTTTAAGTCCGCATCTATCGCCATTTGCTTACCAGGCATCGCATCAAGTGTAAAACGCGCTTGCACCTCGCTCACACGGGTTGAGCCCTTTGTTACGACCATGAAATTTATGAGTACTAAGATACAAAAGACGATGGTGCCGATAACGAAGTTGCCGCCAACTACAAAATTTCCAAAGCTTGAGATGATCTCACTAACCGCTTCTGGGCCGTTGTGACCTTCGCTTAAGATCATACGCGTGGTTGCGATGTTTAGCGAGAGGCGAAAAAGCGTAACGATAAGAATTAGTGTCGGAAATGTACTAAGATCGGTTGGTTTTGGCACATAAATCGAAATTAAAATTATAAGAACAGAAATAGAAATAGAAAGTGCCAGAAAAAAGTCAAGCACCGCGCTTGGAAGCGGTACGATGATGATAGCAAGGATGGCAACAATGATACCAACAATGCTAAGACTTTTAAACTTAACAATTGGCGCAAGAAACGGCGCAACAAGAGTTAAGATGCTATTTTTTTGCTTTGCCAACTTTACTTCTTAACGATGTCACTTAGTTTTATCGCATCAAGCATCTCGTCGATCTTGCCTTGAAGACCGCTAAACATCGACCAAATTTGACAGCTCGAGGCTTTGTTTGACGGGCAGCCATCCGCAGAAGATGAGCACTCAAAGACGTTAAGTTCACGTTTTTCAGCGCACTCTATTATCTTTTTTATGCTTAAATTTTTAGGTTCGTTATTTAGCGCGAAACCGCCATTTGCCCCTTTAAACGACTTTAAAATTCCATCTTTTGCAAGATTTTGTAAAATTTTGGCTAAAAAGCTTTTTGAAATTTTAAGTTCATTTGAGATCGTATCAACATCAACTGGAGATGATTTTTGAGATATTAAAATAAGTGAAAGTAGAGCGTATTCGCTTGCCTTTGTAAAAAGCATTTATCTTCCTTAGGTCTTTAAATAGCCCTAATTTTATTAAATTTTTACTGCATTTTTCATTAATTTTTAAAAAGCGTAGTTTTATCTAACTTTATGTTTTAAATGCTATAATCGCTCTTCCAAAATTCACCAATCAGGAGGTCATTATGGCTTTGGATTCGGCTAAAAAAGCTCAAATAGTTGCGAAATTCGCTAGAAAAGAGGGAGATACAGGCTCTCCAGAAGTTCAAATAGCTCTTTTAACAGCTAGAATAACTGAACTTACAGAACACCTTAAAATTTTCAAAAAAGACTTTTCATCACGCTTAGGTCTTTTGAAACTAGTTGGTCAAAGAAAAAGACTTTTAAAGTATCTTAAAAACAAAGACTATACTACATATTCAAAACTAATCTCTGAGCTTGGCTTAAGAGATAAATAATCCATCGGAGAGCGATCTGCTCTCCTTATTAAATTTCCTTCATCCATATTTTTATTCAAAAATTTACAGTCTATTTTAAAATTTTTCCATCTTTAGTATTAATTTATCTACTCACAATATGACTAACCTTTTTAAATAAAGTAAAATTAGAATTAATTTATTCATTTTATATAAAAAGCTAAATCTCTATATCTTTATTTCTTTTATAATAAATTTATCAATTTTAAATAAATTTTAAAATCCCTAGATAATTGACTTTAGTAGAACTATATTAATTTTAACTTAGAATATAAATTTATTTTTAATAATAAAGAATTTTTATTAAAGATTAAGAATTCGGCTAGTAATATTACTCATATAGAAATATGCAAATATTGCATAGTAAAGGAGAAAATGATGAAAGAGGGCAAAGTCATCTGTCCTTATTGTGGGACGGGCTGTCAAGTAACCTTGCATGTGGAAAATAACGTCGTTCGTGCTGCAACTGGCGTTGAAGACAATCCGGTTAATCAAGGAAATTTATGCTTAAAAGGCTTTTATGGCTGGGATTACGTTGCAAGTCCAGATAGACTCACAAAACCACTTATCAGAAAGAAAAATGGCGTATTTTCAAAGGATGGTGATTTTGAGGAAGCCAGCTGGGACGAGGCACTTGATCTTGTCGTAGAGAAAATGAAAGAAACCAAAGCAAAATATGGCCCAGACGCATTAGCCGGAAATTTCTCAGCACGTTGCACACTTGAGGACAACTACGTTGCTCAAAAACTAATGCGTGCTGTAATTGGCACAAATAACGTCGATCACTGTGCTAGAATTTGACACGCTCCGACAGTAGCAGGACTTGCTAAAACAATCGGAAACGGAGCTGCCACAAATAGCTTTACAGAGATTGGCACTTATAGTAACTGTATATTAATGATAGGCTCAAACCCAGAAAATGGCCACCCAATAGCAGCTATGCACATCCAAAGAGCACTAAACCGCGGTGCGAAACTGATCGTTATTGATCCTATTAAGACTGAGTTTGCAAGCAGAGCTGACATCCACTTGCAGCTAGAGCCTGAGCACAACATCCCTGTTATCAACGCACTTCTTTACACTATCATCGAAGAAGGCCTTGTAAATGAGGAATTTGTAAGAGATCACACAATCGGCATTGAGTATGTCAAAGAGGCTGTAAAAGACTATGCTCCAGAGGTTGTAGCTAAATATACAAGGCTAAATCCAGAGGATATCAGAGCGGCTGCTAGAATGTACGCTACCACAAAGCCAGCTGTCATCACTCACGGCATGGGTGTAACTCACTTTAACCACGGCGTTGGCGGAGTTTGCGATGTGTCAAATTTATTCTTGATCACTGGCAACATCTGTGAGCTTGGCACAGGCGACTTACCACTAAGAGGTCAAGAGAATGTTCAAGGCTGCTGTGATATGGGCGTTTTGCCAAATATCTTCCCAAATCTTGGCTCAGTCACTGATCCAGAACAAAGAGCTTGGTTTGAAAAAATGTGGCACCTAGAACCTGGATTTTTGAGCTCAAAAATAGGCGTTCATAAAACCGAAGTACCTGATGCGATCCTTGATGGCAAGGTTCATTTCTTCTGGACTATTGGCGAAAATCCAGTCATCTCTGAGCCAAATACAAACCACTTCTTAAAAGGTATCGCTCATGTTGATTTCTACGTCGTGCAAGATCTATTCTTAACCGAGACTTCACTAAAAGCTGACGTCATACTTCCAGGCGTTGCAAGTAGCGAGAAAGAAGGACTTTATACAAACGCAGAGCGCCGCGTACAGCACAACGAAGCAGTCATCACACCTCCAGGAGATGCTAGACAAGACTGGTGGATCGTTTGCGAGATCGCACGCCGTTTAGGAGCAACTGAGGGCTTTAACTTCAACTCACCAGAAGAAATTTGGGAAGAAGTTAGAAAATGCGATCCAAGACGATATGGTGGCATGAGTTATTACCGTATCAAAAAGTATCACGGACTTCACTGGCCATGTCCAAACGAAGATGATATGGGCGGTCAGAGCTTGTATCTTGATAAGAAATTTTTCACACCTGATGGCAAGGGTCGTTTTGTGCCATGCCTCTTTGTGGATAAGGCCGATAAGATCGAGAGCGCAAAACTTGAGTTTGCTAAGAAGATGAATATGTCGCCTGAGTATCCTATCATGGCTGGCTCAGTCGATGAAAAGACTGACGATGAGTATCCGATACAGCTTCTAACCACTAGAAAAGTCTATCAATACACCGTTGGCACTATGACAAGACGCTCACGAGCGATCGAAGAGGGTGGAGATAGTATCGGACCTATCGCCGAGATGAATCCAGCACTTGCGGCAAGATATGACTTAAAACAAGGCGACTTCATCAAAGCATGGAGTAGATACGGCTACATCGTCGTAAAAGCCGAAGTAACAGACATCGTGCCTGACGGCATCATCCAGATGACTTTCCACTACTGGGAGAGCTCTTGCAATGAGCTAACAAGCAGCGGTTGGGACTACATCAGCAAGACTCCGACATTTAAAGCAGCTATTCAGATCAAAAAGATCGATGAAGAAGAATTTTTACGAGTTCGCGAACTAAAACGCATAAAATTCCAAACTTCAAAGATCATCTATGATGACTTCCACCATCACGGAAACGCAGCGATAAATGAGTAAATTTAGCGGGTAACTCCCGCTAAATTTCTTTACTACTAAATTTCATAATCCAAAAATTTCGACACTGCAAAGCCAAAAAATCTAAATTTTAACTTCACTATTTGTGATTAAATTTTATATTTAAATACAAAAGCAGATATTTTTAAATTTATTTAAACGCCAAAAAACTCATAAAATTTCCCCACTTAAATGTGCTCTCGACTCGCTTAAAGCCAGCGTTTAGGGCTAAATTCCTATTTTCTTCTTCGGTGTATGGCACCAGCACATTTTCAAGCGCCTCTCTCTTTTGAGCGATCTCGTAGCGTGAGTAGCCTTGCGCCTGCTTGTAGTCTTCATAAATTTCTATGACGCTTTTAGTAAGCTTTTTATCTTCAAAGATGATCTTTTCACTAAACAAAAAAACTCCATTTTTATTTAGTCCGTTATAAATTTTTTGCACCAGATCAGCCCTTTTTGGCGGTCTGATAAACTGCAAAGTATAGTTTGCCAAAACCGCGTCAAAGCCCACTAGCTCACACTTTAAAATATCATCAAGCAAAAATTTTATCTTTGCCCCATAAGCCTTTGCCTTATTTTTGGCATTTGCTAGCATCGCCTCAGAGTTATCCACGCCACTTAGCACGAGGTCATTTCTAAGATTATTTAGTAAAAGTAAGCTATTTGCCGTCGAGCAGCCAAGGTCGCATACACTTGCATCTTTTGGCAAAATTTTAGCAAGCAGCTTTGCATTTAAATTTGAACTAACGTCGTAAAATGGCACCGAGCGCGAGATCATATCGTCAAAAACGCTCGCCACAAAGTCATCAAATTCAAACTGCTTGCTTATAGGCTCCTTAAAAATTTCATCTCTCATATGCCAGCTCCGTATCCGTCAAAGTATCTCATCGTCTCTCCAAAAAAGAGATCGCACACGCCCACGCACTGTCTAGCCTCGTTTATATCACGCTTTATCTGCTCTTTTAGCTCGCCAAGATTATTAAATTTTTTATTATCTCTTAAGCGTTTTATGAAGCAAACGGCAACGTGCTTCGTCACTTTTGGCGCTACCTCGTCTAAGATGTGTGTCTCGACACTAAAATTTCCATCCGTACTAAGTCTGTTGCCTATAAAAGTAACCGAGCCATAGGTATATGAGCCCATCCTCGTTCTTGTCGCATAGACGCCCTCGCGCGGCAAAAGATAGCTTTTTATATCTAAATTTAGCGTAGCAACCAGCTCTTTTGCGCCGATGCCCTGCCCTTTTATCACGTTGCCCTCGATCGAGTACTCCCTGCCTATTAGCCTGTTTGCCTCATCGATGTTGCCTTGGCGTATCAGCTCTCTGATGGATGAGCTATGCACACCCATGCCGTCATAACAAACCTCATCAACAACGACTACCTCGCCATCAAAAATTCTTTTCAGATCGTGCTTGTCCCATGCTCTGTTTCTGCCAAATCTAAAATCAAAGCCAACAACGATCTTTTTTAAATTTTTAAAATCCCTCTTCAAAAGTGCGATAAATTCCTCGCCGCTAAGCCCTTTTATACTCTCAAAATCATATAAGAAGCAAGGATAGTTTGAGTACTCCGCTCGCTTTAGCTTTGGCGTTATGTTTGCCTTATTTTTGTCGATGACAACAAGCCCGCCAAACTCGCCAAGCTGCTTTAAAAGCTGCTTGTGCCCTCTATGCACGCCGTCAAAATGCCCGATCGCAACAGCAGTGATATTATCTTTTGTTAAAAGCGTAGAAAAATTCGGCATTTCCCTCTTTCCCTCTTACTTCGCACTCTTTGCAAACTATCATTTTAAATCCTAAGCTATTAGCCATCACTTCAAATCTCTTCATCGCTAAATTTATAGCTTTCATATCAGTGACGACACCTTTTTTATTTCGTTTTACACCGACGCCCACTTCAAACTGCGGTTTAAAAAGCGTTATGATAAGCGAATTCTCGCTTGCTAGCTCGCCAATGGCTGGTAAAATTTCAGCCAAAGAGATAAAGCTCACGTCACAAGTTATGAGATCAAATTTATTTTGATGCGATTTTACAAACTCCCTGACATCAGTTTTTTCATAAATTTTTACTCGCTCATCGCTTCTTAGGCTAGCATCTAGCTGATCAGTGCCCACATCTACGCCAGTCACGCTCTTTACGCCACGCTCAAGCAAAATTTGCATAAAGCCGCCAGTTGAGCTGCCGATATCAAGTGCGTTTTTGCCAGCTAGGTCAAATTTCATCGCCTCCAAAAAGCTCTTTAGCTTCAAAGCGCCTCGCCCAACGTAAATTTCATCAAGCAGTGAAATTTTAGCCTCGCTAACCTCGCTTGAGACCTTAATGCAAATCTCTCCGTCCGCTAGCACCTTGCCAGATTTTATTAGCTCGCTCGCCTTATTTCTACTTATGTTTAAAACGCTTGCGACGTAGTTATCAAACCTCAAGTTTTAGCCTCTCATATTCGCTCTCATCGATCACCAGCACTCCTAGCTCATTTGCTTTGTCAAGCTTGCTGCCAGCCTCCTCGCCAGCTAGGACAAAGTCCGTTTTTTTAGAAACTGAGCCAGAAACCTTTGCGCCAAAGCTCTCAAGCTCGGCTTTTATCTCATCTCTTGGGCGACTTAGCGTGCCAGTTATAACGACCGTCTTGCCACTTAGCGCGTTTGAGATGCTCTGCACCTGCGTCACGCTTGGCTGCACGATCTGACTTAAAGCTAAAATTTCATCTCTATTTACCTCGGCAAAATCGGTTAAACTATTTGCCATCTCCGCGCCAAAGCCCTCAAGCGAGGTTAGCTCATCAAAGCTAGCATCAAGCCAGCTTAGTCCAAAGCTACTTGCTAGCTTTTTAGCCGCCACTTCGCCGATGTGCTCGCAGCCAAGGCCCGTGATAAAGCGCGATAGCTCCGCACCTTTGCTAGCCTCTATCGCATTTAAAAGGTTATTTACCTTTTTCTCTTTAAAGCCCTCAAGCGCCATGAGATCATCAAATTTAAGGCTGTAAATGTCTTTTATGCAGGAAATTAGCCCCTTGTCAAATAGCAAATTTACGATCGCGTCGCCAAGGCCGTCGATATTTAGGCATTTTTTCGATGCGTAGTGAATTATTGAGCCCACCACTCTTGCCCTGCAGCTTAAATTTTGACACTTTACAAAGACCCCTTCATCAAGCAGGTGTGAGCCGCAAACTGGGCAAAATTTAGGCCTCTCAATCGCTTGCTCGCTGCCATCTCGCCTATCTTTAAAAACCTTTGTGATCTTTGGTATCACATCTCCTGAGCGGATGATGCCGATGTAGTCGTTTTTCATAACGCCAAGGCGCTCTATCTCGTCAAAGTTGTGAAGGGTGGCGGATTTTACATTGGCTCCGTCTATATTTACCTCATCAAGCACGCCAACAGGCGTTACTACGCCGCTTCTGCCAACCTGAAGTGCGACATCTTTTAGCCTAGTCACCTTTTCTATGGCTGGAAATTTAAACGCCACCATAAATTTTGGAAATTTGACCGTGTAGCCTAGCTCTTCACAGCGCGCAAGGTCATTTACTCGTATCACCATGCCATCCATCATCACGCTCTTTGCCTCACGGCTGGCTAGTAGCTCATTATACGCAGCCTCAAGCTCATCTTTTTTTAAAATTTTAAAAAATTCATCCCTCTCAAAGCCAAGATCACGCACAAATTTCATTACCTCGCTGTGATCTTTTAGCCCAAGGCTCTGCTCGCCCACACCCCAAGGTATGAAAAGTAGCTTTCTTTTAGCAGTGACTGCGCTATCAAGCTGTCTTAGGCTTCCGGCAGCTGCATTTCTAGGGTTTGAAAGCGGTGCCTCGCCATTTTTTGCGCGCTCTGCGTTTAGAAGCTCAAAATCTTCTTTTTTTATAACGACCTCGCCCCTGATTTCAATTAGCCCTTTGTAATCAATGCTCTTTAAAACAGAATTTATCGTCTTTGCATTTTGTGTCACGTCTTCGCCTGTAACGCCATCACCCCTAGTAATCGCCCTAACCAAAACGCCGTTTTCATAAAGCAAATTTAAGCTCGCTCCATCAAATTTTGGCTCAGCAACAAAGACCAAATCTTCTTTCTCGCCACGCTTTAGCCACGCATCAAGCTCGGCTAGATCAAAAATATCTTCCATGCTCCACATGCGTTTGATGTGATTAGCCTTGCTAAAGCACTCTTTTACGGTGCCGCCCACGCGTTTTGTAGGTGAAAAGATAGAAATTTCGCTTGGATTTGCCTGCTCATAATCAAGCACCGCGTGATATAGCGCGTCGTATTCCTCGTCGCTTGCAAGTGGCTCGTCATCGTCGTAGTAGGCCTTTGCCCATGTATTTAGTGTATCTACCGCTTTTTCATACTCTTGTTTTGTCATTTTTGCTCCAAATTTACACCGCATTTTATCTTAAACATACTTTATAAATGATCCAAATTTAGCTCTCTTGCGTCACAAAGATGGACATTTTTATAGACCTTTGCTATCTCATCCCTCACCCTCATCAGCGCAAAGCCAAGTAAATTTTGCCCGCGCCACTTTATAGGATTGTGCGCATTTTGATCCTCAGCGCTCATACCTATGCCCCAAATTTTATCAACAGGGCTTGCCTCAACCAAAATTTTATCCTTTGTCGAAAGCAAAAACTCTCGCAAAGGGGCATTTTGGCTAAATTTTAGATAGCTCGCATTTAGCACGACGCTAAATTTGACCTCGTCCCAGACCTTAACGTCAAAGCCTCGCACCTGCCTACCAAGCGCCTTCATCTGCGCTGGATCTTTGGCAGATAAAATTTGCTCCAAAGCCTCTTTATCGCCAAAGCACTCAGCCTTTTTAGCCATCATATATTGCTCAGCGCAAACGTAATGAACCTCATCTTGCCAAAAGCTATAGGCGTACCACTGACTAAGGCAGCTTGCACTTAAATTTGCACTCTTTTGATGACCCCAAAATAATAGAAATTTACCCACCTTGCCAGCGTTATAGCGCTTTTTAAGCCATTTTAACTCATATCTAGGCTCGCGCTCCCAAAGGTCGGTGACAAAGTCGCCATTTACAAAAAATGTGCTCTCATCAGAGCCCAGCCTCTCATCCCAGTATCCACGCCACGTTGCAGGCTCAGCAAATAGCTGCTGATATTGACGCTGCTCATCTTGGCTGAGTGTTTTTAGCCAGTCATTAAATTTAAACTTATAATCCTCGCCAGCGCCCATCCTCCAGCCGATGGAAAATGGATCCATACTTGGAAATTTGATCCAAGGTGGCGGAAGTAAATTTCTCATCTGGCCTCTTTTATCAAAATTTAGCCTCGTCCTACCAAAGCGTGGCTTGACTCATCGCCTCATGCATATTAAAAAGCTGCTTATGCTCGGCCACGTCGTGTGTACGGATGATATGTGCGCCGTTTTCGAAGGCCTTTAAGTGTAGGTAAAGCGAGCCTGGCAGACGATCTTTGACCTCGCTTGGGTAGTAGTGGTTTATGACTGATTTGCGGCTCGCACCAACTAATAGTGGGCAGTCAAATTTTAAAAAATGTTCCAAATGCTTAATAAGCAGTAAATTTTGTTCAGCCGTCTTGCCAAAGCCAATACCCACATCAAACACTAGCTTTTTGGCGCCAAGCTCTCTAGCCAGGGCTATCTTTTGCTCAAAAAAGTCTGCTATCTCGCCGATTAGGTCGTTATATTTTGGTGCAACCTGCATGGTGGCTGGATTGCCTTGCATATGCATCATGCAAAACTCAGCATCGTATCGCGCCGCAAGCGTGGCAAGTGAGGCGTTTGCCGTGATATCATTTATCATTTTAAAGCCGTGATTTAGGGCAAATTCAAGGCAATAAGGATCAAAGCTATCAAGGCTAAATTTCGCCTTTTCGTGCAAATTTAGCTTGTAAATTTCCTCTACGATATCTTTTATGCGCCTAAATTCCTCTTCGCGACCGCAGTACTGGCTCCCTGGCCTTGAGCTAACGCCGCCAAGATCGATATAGTCTGCACCTGCTTCGATCATGGCTTCGATTTTCGCTATGCCATTTTGCGTATTTATGCGGCTTTGTTCGTTAAAGCTATCTGTATTTATATTTGCAACGCCCATTATAAGAGGCTTTGTTGGCTTTATAAATTTTGTCTCTAAAAAGGCTGCTAAATTTTTAAGTCCAAAGTCTTGCAACTTCTCTTTTTTAGCTAGCTGGCTTAGCTGCGCGTTTGTCGCCATTAGTAAGGCTTTGTTTAGACTCTCACGACCCAAAATCGTATCTTTATGTGTCACAAGCTCAGCTCCAACACTAAGCGCATCTTGCTTTAGGATATTTGCCGCTGGGGTTTTTATCTCATCTATAAATATAAAATTTATCTCGCTCTTTTCATGCATAAGCTTCGCACCAGCAGGGCTTGGCGAGATGGCTTTACAAATTTCATCAAAGTTACTTTTATTATTTATCTTATAAAATTTCAACGTCGTCCTTTTTGAAATATAGTAAGCAGCAGTGGCGTTAGTACGGCGTGAGACTTGGCATTTAGATCAGCTAGCTTAATAAGTGAGAAAAAATAATCCATCTCATCGCCGCTAAATTTATACCCACTATCAACCGCCTTTGTCACGATAACGCCAACAAGTTCTTTTAGCTCGTTTTTGCCAAATTTCTGAGCTTGCTCGTCTGCGATCTTTTGATCGATAAAGCTTGTTAGCTCTTTTAGACTAAGAGCTTTTAAATTTAGATCAAGAGTTATCTTTGGCTTTTTGGTTAGATTATTTTCTATTAGCATTCTTGATCTAATCGTTGGTAGAAGTAAATTTTTACTCTGCGTTACTATTATAAATTTGATATTTCTTGGAGGCTCTTCTATGATCTTTAAAAGTGCGTTTTGAGCCTCTGTCCTAAAAGAATTAGCATGTATTACTAAAATTTTTTCATCTTTTTCGGCAATGTATGCTTCTGCGATGACCTCTTTTGCATTTTCTAGCAAAAAATCATCGCTTATAAAAAATCTTAGATTATTTGTGCCAAACTCGCTTTCAAGCTTGGCTTTTAAACTTTCAAAATCGCTTGTAACGACGATTTTATTAAGCATTTAGAGTATCACCTTAGCAAAGAGCGCCGCATCGATGCTTTTATCAAAAATTTTGCAAAGGCTTATTAGTTTAATGTCTAAATTTTCATCGCTTGAGCTAAGAGTAAAGCTATTTTGTGCTTGCTCGTCAAATAGCCACATATAGCTATCCTCATCGCTTTTGGCCAAATTTGCATATCTATCAAGGCTCTTTCCGATATAAAAAAACAAGTATCCATTTGGAAAAGCAAGACTTAGCATATCTTTTAGTAGCTGCTTTTGCTCATTGGTCTCTATCTCATCAAGCGATGGATAGAGCGATCTTAGGCTAAAAAAAGGCAAAAATGGCCTGATGCTTTTTGAATGGTTCATCTTTTTTAAAAGATAAGTTTCAAACCATCTTCGCTCTTCATCACTTATAGTTATAAAAGCCCTTCCTTCAAGTAAAAATTTAAGCCTAGAGGCTAGTAAAGGCGTCCATTCGACACGCCTTTCCTCCATCCAGCTCATCAAAGGGCCTTCGTCCCTAATAGCCTTTAACGTCCACTGAATAAAATCTTGCATTATTTATCTAGCTTATAAGCATCATGAAGTACGCGAACTGCTAGTTCACCATATTTTTGATCAACGATCATTGAAATTTTTATCTCACTTGTTGAGATCATTTGGATATTTATACCCTCTTTTGCAAGCGTTTCAAATGCTAAACATGCTACACCGCTATGGCTCTTCATGCCGACACCAATAACTGAAACTTTCACAATCGCATCATCAAATTCTATATGTTTTGCAGCTGAGAGCTTTTGCATAGTCTCTTTTGCTAGTTCAAGCTCATTTTGTGGCACTGTAAAGCCTAAATTTGTAGTACCGTCATGTCCTACGTTTTGGATTATCATATCTACGTTTATATTTTCATGAGCTAAAGCTGTAAAAATTTCTGCTGCAATGCCAGGCTTATCAACTACGCCTCTTAGTGTTACTCTTGCTTGATTTTTATCTAGTGCTATTCCGCTTACTAAAACTGCTTCCATATTGTCATCTTCCTTTGCTATTAATGTACCTTCATTGTGATTAAAGCTACTTCTTGTAATGAGTTTTACATTTAGTTTTTTTGCCAGCTCGACTGAGCGATTTTGCAGTACCTTTGCGCCAGCAGAAGCGAGCTCTAGCATCTCATCATAGCTTATCTTCTCAAGTTTTTTTGCCTTTTTTTCTATCCTTGGATCAGTCGTATAAACGCCATCAACATCGGTAAAAATTTCGCATAGATCAGCATCAAGCGCCCCTGCTAATGCAACTGCGCTAAGATCACTGCCACCTCTACCAAGGGTTGTGATATTGCCTTTTTCATCTATACCTTGAAAGCCAGCCACAACTACGATTTTGCCAGCTTTTAGCTCGGCTTTTAGCCTAGCAGTCTCTATCCTCTCGATCCTTGCTTTTGTATGAATATCATCAGTAATAATGCCTGCCATCGCACCTGTCATACCCACACATGCATAGCCTTTTGCATTAAGTGCGATCGTTAAAAGCGCGGTCGTTACTTGCTCTCCAGAGCTTAAAAGCATATCAGTGGCAACGCCATCTGGGTGTTTTGAAAAATACTCACTATATTCAACCAATTGATTTGTAACTCCGCTCATCGCAGAAACTACCACAACTACGTCTGCACCGCTATTTTTTGTCTCAATGACTCTATTTGCCACAGCTTCGATGCGTTCAAGTGTTCCTACGCTAGTTCCGCCAAATTTTTGAACGATCAACATCAAAAATATCCTTTCTCTTTAAAATAACTCAAAACCTTTTCATAAATAGGCTTTTTAAAGTGATTTATTCCCTCTAAACTTCTACCAAAATCTACAAATTTATACTCGCTAAACTCTGGATGCTCTGTCTTTAAATTTATGCTGGCACCATTTTTAAGTCTAACCAAAAAATATTTTTGCGTCTGTCCATCAAATGGATAAAATTTCTTTGCCGCGTTTGCTGGAAAGTCGTAGCTTAGCCACTGCGGATACTCATCTAAGATATCGATTTTATCAGTTCCGATCTCTTCTTTAAGCTCCCTTTTTAAGGCCTGCTTTGGACTCTCACCTTCATCTATTCCACCTTGAGGAAACTGCCAAATATCGTCCATATCTACCCTTTTTGCGACTAAAATTTCACATTTAAATGGATACAAGCTAGACAAAATAACAGCTGCCACATTTGGTCTGTATTTTTTTTGCATGATTTTTCCAAAAATTTTATTTGGGATAATAACTAAAAAGAGTTAAGAGATAGATAAATAAGACTACTTTTTACGCCGTTTGTAGTAAATCACACAGCCGCTAAAAAGTAGCACGCCCACTCCACAAGAAGCCATAAAAAAGATAAATTTTCCAGCCTCTCCGAATATATATCCAGCGTGCAAATCAAGCATAAATTTATAAATTTCAAAAGATTTTGGCATGGTGTTTTTTAAAATTTCTCCACTTGCCGTATCGACTACAAGTCTAACGCCATCACTCTCACTAGCACCTTTTGGCAAGTAAAAGATCATAAATTTTACGCCATCTTTATTGAGAATAAAATTTAAAGCGTCAAACTCATTTCCAAATTTTAAAGTAAAAATTTCATAAGCTTTTCGAAGATTTTCTACCTTTTGCTCATCATTTAGACTAAAGCCATTTTTGCTAGTAAAATTTGGCTTTTTAAATACCTTTTGCTCGCCACAAATTTGATTTATAACCTTAGCAAAGCTCTCATAAGAAAAGTATAGACCGCTAACACAGATAATAAGCAAAATGGATCCCAAATAAAGCCCTAAAAATCCATGCAACGAATATAAAAATGCAAATTTCTTTGCCTTTAGATTTAGCTTAAAGGCGCTAATAAATTTGCTTCTAAATCTCCAAAATTGTATAAACGCTCCAGTTAGTAAAATCGCAAGTAGTGCAAGCGTTGAAATCGCCACTATCTCACTTGCAAATTTAGATAAATTTTCATTTTTAAATAGAGCTAGTCCTAGATTTTTATGTAAATTTAAAGCTAGCCCTATAAATTTTTCTACACTATTTTCAGAGACTACCTCGCCCGTATAAGGATCTACGAAAAATGACTTAAACTCGCCACTTTCGCTTGTGCCACTTACCACATAAGCTCTATTTGCCTCGCCTTTTATCTTTATATAACTAAGGTTAAAATTTGGCCAAGTCTTACTAAAGACCTTTAAAATTTCATCTATTTTTAAAGCACTTTTATTAGTTGCCGCGCCTATCTCATCTTTGCTAAAGGCCTCAATTATCTCATCATGGTACGAAATAATCGCTCCACTAATTGAGATTATCAAAAGTGGCAAAGCAAAGATAAGAGCTAAAATTAAGTGAAATTTCCGCCAAATTTTAAACATTTTAAAACTTTAGATTAAAGCCAAGTTCGATCTTTTGCCCATCGGCTATTAAGATATCATATCCGTTTGATCTTGTCGTAAAAAACTCATTAAAGAGATTATAAACGCTTAAGTTTAGGCTGAAATTTTTAGTTACATTGTAGTTTATGCCAAGATCTGCGATAACGTAAGCTCTCATATCATTAGCATAGTTAAAAGAGTTTTTAGTTCTACCATAGTAATTTATCTGTGACCAGAAATTTAGCCATCTATTTAGCTCGTAGTTCGCTCCAAATTTAAATGTATGAAGCGGATAGTTGTTTAAGGTTTTACCAGCTTCTGGTCCATCTTTTTGTTTTGATTTTGTATAAACATAGCTTTGATTTAGTCTAAGAGTATTTGTCACCTGCCACTCATTTGTTAGCTCAACTCCGTAAATTTCAGCCTTGCCGATATTTATACTCTCCCAAATACCATTTGGATAAATTTTGCCTTTGTGTCTGCAAACACTGCCTCTTGAGCAGATAGGGTTATAGCTTAACATATCTTCAAAACTTGTGTAAAAGCCAGTTAAAGACGTTTCAAAACCTTCATTATTATTATAAACGCCACCAAATTCATAACTTACGCTTGTCTCTGGCTTAAGGCTGCTTCTACCAAGCTGTGCTCCGCGTCCTCCAGCAAATGGCAACGCAAGATCTTGTGTGCGTTGCTTGATGTCAGGCGTCGCATAACCTGTGCTAACTCCACCCTTTAAGGCGAAAAAGTCGTTTAAGCTATAGATGCCATAAATTCTTGGTGAAACGTGCGAGCCATAGTGTTCATCGTAGTTATAACGAATACCAGTACTTAAGATAAAGTCTTTTATAAGGCGATAATCATCTTCAGCATAGACCGAATAATCATACCTTTTTACATTCGCAGCGTCCGCTGTGGTTGCCTTTTCATCTAGCTTTTCTTTTTTAGCATTTAGGCCTAAAGTAAAGGCGTTATTATCAGTAAAATATGAGCCTTTTGTATCAAAATTTAGAGTCTTTAGCGTCAAATTTTGTTGTGCTATCTCTTTTATCTTGCCATAAGATAAATAGCTTTGAAGCAAGATATTATCAAGCCTTGCTTCGTGGCTTAAATTTATCACATCGCCCTTTATCCTCTCACTAGCAACTGAGTTAGTGCCAGTTGATAGTGTTTTGCCTTTAGTTCTTTTATATTTCACATCGCTTCTTGCAAGCTCAAGCGTAAGATCATTATTTTCATTTGGCTTCAAAAATAGCTTCGCACCAAAATTTCTATCCTTTTGCTCTCTGTTTGCATAAGAAATTTTATCTTCTGATTTATTTAAATTTTTACCATAAACAGAAACACTTAAAACATCGTCAATTAGTCCAGAGTGTAAATAAAGACTATTGTAAAACTCGCCACTTATATTTTTATTTCTAGCAAATTTATAGCTTGAGCCAAGATTTGCGCCAAATTCATTACTAAACTCATCTGTAATGATATTTATAACTCCGCCTAGCGCGTCACTTCCATAAAGCGAGCTCATAGGTCCACGTATCACTTCGATACGGCTTATCGCACTTGCTGGCGGGATGAAACTATATGAGCCTCCAACGCTTCTAAGGCCTTTATAGGCATTATCACCTGGTACTGGCATGCCATTTACTAAAATTTTAGTAAATCTTGGAGAGAATCCACGTATAGAAATTCCTCGTCTATTTGCCGCTTCGGGAGTCGTTCCAAAAAGACTTGGGATATCCTTTGTCATACTCTCGATATCTTTATGATTTTTCTTTTCTAATGCCTCTTTGGTTATAACGCTAAGCGTAGCTGGTGCGTCTTTGATATTTTGCTCAAATCCTGTCGCACTCACTACTTTAACTTCTGGTAGAACCTTATCTTCATTTGCAAAAAGCGGTAAATTTATAAAAATTGCCGCACAAATAGAAATTTTTAATGCACTTTTCACAAAAACTCCTTATAAAAATTTAATGCACATTTTACTAAAATTAAATAATCGTTATCAATATCATACGTAACGCTAAAGGGATTAAATTTAACGCTTGAGGGATAAAATGATAAATTTAGACAAAAAATATGGAACGAGCAAGATATCTCAAAAGGAAAAACAAGTAAGCGTGGAGTTTTTCAAACAAAGCAGTGGCATCAGCTATCTAAAAAGTGAAATTTTATGTAATGGCAGGATAAAAAGAGATCGGCACAAGTCTAAAAAATACCTATTTTTAATGTTTAATGAGGATAAAAACGATCTTTGCTTTAAGCTTGATAGAAAAGAGTATATTTTAAATAAAGATGAATTTTGTATTGGACTTGTTAATGACGATTTCAAAGGTGTCTTTGAGTATCAAAATAAATTTTATAAGACCAAAACACTGCTTTTTAACGAAAGCTACGCAAATAAGCTTGAGATATTTGCCGGACTTAGATTTGATGATAAATTTGAGCTATTAAAATATAAAAAAGATTTAGCTCAAATTTGCGTTTTAAATGAACTTGATACGACAAATTTATATGAAGGCGCGATGAGGGAAATTTTTACCGAGTCAAAAATTTTAGAGCTTATTTATAAAAGTAAAATACGAAAAGAGAGCGAAATTTCACTTAGCAGTGACGAAGAAAAGACTCTTTTAAAAGCTAAAACGATCTTATTAAGCCGTATGCAAAATCCTCCAAGCATCAAGGAGCTAGCCCATCTTTGTGGCACAAATGACTTTTGGCTAAAGAAAAATTTTAAGCTATTTTTCAAAGATACGATCTATCAGCTCTTAGCAAAAGAGCGCCTAAAGCTGGCTTTTACTCTTTTAGAGCAAAACTATATCAGCATAAAAGAAGCTGCAAATATCGTAGGCTACGCAAATACTGCACATTTTGCAAAAATTTTTAAGATAAATTTTGGCTTTTTGCCAAGCAAACTCTTAAAGACCAAAAGCTACTTTTAAACTGCTATAAATGCCAAATTTCTTATAATCGCCAAAATTTTAAAGAGAGAAATTTGCAAGTTTATATCCATGTGCCATTTTGCGAAAGCAAATGTCCTTACTGTGCTTTTGGCTCAAGTGACGACGAATTTAACAAGGTTAGCGCATATTTTAAGGCACTTTGCTTTGATCTAAATTTTCAGCTACAAAGCCAAAACGTAAAAGAAATCTCAACCATCTTTTTTGGTGGCGGCACACCAAGCGCGGTAAATGCTAAATTTTATGATGAAATTTTTAGCATTTTAACGCCTCTTTGCACGCGAGAAACCGAGATCACACTTGAAGCAAACCCAAACTCAGCAAGTCTTACTTGGCTAAAGCATGTTAAAAATTTAGGCGCAAATCGCATAAGCTTTGGCGCTCAAAGTTTTTTTGAAGATAAGCTAAAATTTCTTGGGCGCATTCACAGCAGGGAGCAAATTTTTAAAGCAGTTGAAAATGCCCAGACAGCTGGCTTTAGCAATATAAATTTAGACCTCATCTACGACACCAAATTTGACACTAAAAAACGCCTTTTGGCTGAAACTGAAAATTTAAAAAGTCTTGCTATCACGCATCTAAGCGCCTACTCGCTCACTCTTGAAGAAAACACCCCATTTGCTGGTAAAAAAAGTTATAAAAAAGATAGCGACAGCCTGGCTAAATTTATGATAGAACAAATTGGGCTTGCTGGCTTTGGGCAGTATGAAATTTCAAATTACGGGCAAATTTGCAAGCACAATCTTGGCTACTGGCAAGGCAAAAACTATCTTGGCGTGGGTGCTTTTAGCGTGGGCTTTGTGGATGGCATCAGATACTACGCCAAAAATAGTGTAGATGCCTACATCTCGCAACCAACTTACAGAGAAAAAGAAATTTTAAACGAGAGTGAGCTAGTAAGAGAGCATATATTTTTAGGGCTTAGAAGCATGGTTGGCGTGGAGGCTGGACGCTTAAGTGAGGCTCAGATAAAAAGAGCAAATTTTCTTGTAGAAAATGAAAAACTGCTCTTTAAAAATGGCAAATTTTACAATCCAAATTTCTTACTAAGCGACGAAATCGCACTCTTTATCGAGGGCTAAATTTATAAAATTTTGAGCAAAGTCAAGATAAAATACAAAGCTTAAATAAAATTTAATAGAGGCAAAAAATGTTTGGAATGAGTTTTTCTGAAATCTTAGTTATCGCCATTATTGCAGTGTTAGTTTTAGGTCCTGACAAGCTGCCAAGCGCGATGGTTCAGATTGCAAAATTTCTAAAAATGTTTAAAAAAGGCATAAACGACGCAAAATCAACATTTGATCAAGAAATGAAGATAGCTGAGCTAAAAGAAGATGCTCAAAAATATAAAGAAAGCATAACTAAAAGTACGCAAAGTGTGCGCAAAAAGCTTACTTTTGAAGAGCTTGACGAGATCAAAAAAAGCGCAAATGATATCACAAACGATATACAAAATGTCGTAAGCGACACCAAAAAAACGGTAGAAAATATACAAAATCCAACAAATTTAGTTAAAGATGCGATCTTAAACGATAAAAAAGAGGCATAATGTTTGAAGAGCTAAGACCCCATTTAATCGAACTTAGAAAGAGACTTTTTATAAGCATAGTAAGCGTTTTTGTCTGCTTTGGCGTCTGCTTTACGTTTTGGAACCCACTGCTTGCATGGATGAGCGAACCACTAAAACAGGTATTGCCAGCTGGCTCAAATATCATATTTACTCAAATTCAAGAGCCATTTTTTACAGCGATGAAAGTTGCATTTTTTGCTGGTGTCGTGATCGCGCTACCTATCATTTTTTGGCAGTTTTGGCTATTTGTCGCACCTGGGCTTTATGACAATGAAAAAAAATATGTGATCCCATTTGTCATCTCAGCTTCATTTATGTTTGCGTGCGGGGCGGCGTTTTGTTACTACGTGGTCATCCCACTTGGCTTTGCATTTTTGGTAAATTTTGGTGGCCAGCTCTTTACGGCATTACCAAGCATTGGCGAGTATGTTGGCTTTTTTGCAAAACTACTAATTGGCTTTGGAATTTCATTTGAGCTACCAGTCATTACATTTTTCTTAGCAAAGATCGGACTTGTCGATGACAAGATGCTAAAAGATTACTTCAGATACGCTGTTGTTATCATCTTTATCTTTGCAGCCATCGTTACACCACCTGATGTAATAAGTCAAGTCTTAATGGCACTGCCACTCATCGGACTTTATGGAATTTCAATAATCGTCGCTAAAAGAGCTAACAAGAGCGACGATGAAGACGAAAAAGAAGAACAAGACAGCGACGTAGCAAGCGATGAGTAATATAAACGACATCTCAAGTTATGATTATTTTTTGCCTGAAGAGCTCATCGCAAAAGAGCCAGTTTTGCCAAAAGAAGAGGCAAGATTGCTTGTCTATTTTAAAAATACAAAAGAGATAAAACACTACAAATTTAAAGATCTCTCCAGCCTCATCCCAGAGGACGCAGCGGTCATTTTTAATAACACAAAAGTTATCAAAGCTCGCATTTTAGGACAAAAAGAAAGCGGTGGGGCTTGCGAAGTAATGCTAAATCAGCCCATAGGCGAAAATAAATTTAGCGTCTATATAAGAGGCAAAGTAAGCGCTGGTAGCATTTTAAATTTTCCTGATAACCTAAAAGTAAATGTGCTTGAGCTAAATGACGATGGCACAAGGGTGGTAAATTTTACGCAAAATGGCGTTTTGCTTGATAATGTTCACCTTTTTAGTGAGCTTGAAAAGATTGGTCACGTCCCGCTTCCGCCATACATTAAAAGAGCTGATACAAAGGATGACGAGAGCTGGTATCAAAGCATATTTGCCAAAAATAGCGGTGCAGTGGCAGCTCCGACAGCTAGCCTTCATATAAGTGAACAAATGTTAGAGCAGATAAAAGCAAAGCATGAAGTCGCCTACATTACGCTTCATGTTGGTGCTGGGACATTTAAAGGTGTGGAGTGCCAAAATATAAATGACCACAAAATGCACTCAGAAATTTACGAGCTAAGCGAGCAAGCTCAAGAGATTATAAATTCTAATAAACCAATCCTTGGCGTTGGCACGACGGTTACTAGATGTGTTGAAGAATTTGCAAGAAGCAAGCAAGCAAGCGGCTTTTGCAAGCTATTTTTAAACCTAAATAATAAGCCTATCAGGCAAAACTACCTTCTTACAAATTTTCATCTACCAAAATCAACTCTAATAATGCTAGTAACCAGCTTTATAGGGCTTGAAGAGACGATGAAAATTTATAAAACGGCAGTTGATGAAAAGTATAGATTTTACTCATACGGCGACGGGATGTTGATAATATGAAAGATAAGCCTATCGATATCATAAACAGAATGGAAATTTTTCTTAGTACCATATACCAAGATGCGCAAGATACTAAAAATTCCATCATTTTTAGCTACGATCCAAGTTATCCAAGGCTTTTAAAATTTGATGCTACAAATTTTATAAAAACACTTGAAAATATTTGCAAATTTTTCCTTTACTCTACCGAATATGCAGACATTTACATTCTCTTTCAGCTTAAAAATTATAGTCCCAAATCTGTACATTTTGACATTAAGATAAAATCTAGCCATAGCGTAATGAGGCCAAGTCATTACTATCTCAGCAAGATAAATGACTATCTAAAAAAAGCAAATGAATCTATGATCTCTCATAATGATGGAGAATTTTTAATATCTTTTAGCGCGGCACTAACGGGCGATAGAGCCATCCAAAGACAAATAAATATCAAAAATCAAACAAATACAAATATCTTAGTTGCTTGCGATGACGATGCTTTGTTTGACACCATTAGTGCTCAGATAAATTTTTTAGATCTAAAAGTTATCGGCAAAAACGACATTGGCAATCTAATGAGACATATAAAAGATTCTATTTTTACCCCATTTGTTATTTTTATCGATAGTAAAATTTTAAAAAATGAAGCGATGTTAGAGGATATACTTGAGTTTAAAAATATTAAGAATTTTCGTATCGTAGCCATTTGCAAAAACGATGAGTCGGCTAACGATCTGCCAAATCATGTCACGGTATTAAAGCAGCCTTTTAGCACAGATAGCTTTCAGCTAGCTTTTAAAAATTCGCTTGAGAAATAGACCGATTTTTACTTTTTAATTTATCCCAAGATATCTTTTTAAAATAATAGTGGCTGAAATGCTATCTAGCCTACCATCTCGTCTTGTATTGGTGTAAATTTCACTAGCTTCGCTGCTGCTAAAGGCCTCATCTTGATAGACAATATTTGCCTTTACATCAAGAAGTGAGACAAAATGCTCGATGCGTCTTCTCATCTCATCTTCGCTACTACCACCGATTGGCACGCCCACCACTAGCGTATCTGGGGCATATTCATTTACCTTTTGGCTCACATCTCTTGCGGCTTGGTTTCTATTTTTTCTAAGCACTGGCTCAAGCGGAGTCACGATCTCGCCAAAACCAAAAGCAAGCCCTATTCGCTTTAGCCCAACATCAATAGCCATAAATTTCTCTCTCATAGCAAGCTCTTTACTCTTAGATTTGAAATTTCAACTAGACCTTCAAGCTCGTACTCATAGATGATATCGCCAAATTTTGCTAAAACTTCATCAAGACTTACACCATTTTTACAAAATTTTAAGATCTCGTCACTAGTTTTTTCTTGCTCTTTTATTTCGCCAAAAAGTGAAGCAAATTTATGATAGTCATCAATAAGCTCGGCTTTTTTATTTGCAAGCAAAAAATTTGTCCCATCGCTTTCGCCCATGCGTTGTGGCAGTACATAAACTGGGATTTTAAGCTCGTTTGCAAGCCTCGCACTTTGCATAGAGCCACTTTTAAGATCAGCTTGCGCGACAACTAGAGCTTCACAAAGCCCCACAACTATGCGGTTTCGCTCCAAAAATCTATAAGCAAGTGGCGGCTCACCTTCATCATACTCACTAAGAGCCAAGGCTTTGGCGTAAATTTCATTTATTGCCACTTTATTTTGGCTTGGATAGATGGTGTCAAGCCCGCTCGCAAAAATGCCAATCGTTCGTGGCATAGCAGCTTTATGAGCTGCGATATCAACGCCGATTGCTCCACCACTTACCACACAGACGTTTGCACTTTTTAGTACTGCGCAAAGTGCTGTGACGCACTCTTTTGTATAAACACTTGCTTTTCTTGAGCCAACAACTGCGATCTTTGGTAAGGATAAAAGCGAAGTATCTCCGATAAAATTTAGCTGTTTTGGTGGATTTTTTAGTCTTTTTAACGGCTCTGGGATAAAGTCGAGTCTCATAAAATATCTTTTAAATAAACCACATCAACATCTTTTAAAAGATTATTTTTACTCTCTTTTATAACCGAGATCGTATTTTTCTTTGGATGCCCGATGGCGATCGCATAGCCTCTTTTTTTAGCCAAATTTACAGCAGCCACAAGCTCACGCCTAACAGCACTAGCCGATGGATCGTCGTCTAAAAATATATCCCTTGAAATGTATGGCTGATTATGTTTTTTTGCAGCTCTTGCTACTGCGGTTTGGGCGATAGTTTTGCTATCAACAAAGACAAAGCCCTGCTCTATCAGCGCCCTATAAGCCTTATCCATAGCGTCAAAATCGCTTGTAAAGCGTGATCCTGTGTGGTTGTTTGTATATTTTGCACGCGGGAAGTCTTTGCGTATCTTTTTTATCTTTTCGTGCATGCTCTCAAAACTCTCGTTGATCGTAAGAGTGCCTATCTCTGGACTATCAAAGTGTTTTGCTTGCATCGGAAGATGTATCATATAAAACTCAAATGTTCTTGCGATATTTGGCGTATCTGGATGAGTCTTTGTCGCTGGAAAAATAGACGGCGTGATTTTTAAGCCAAGCGACTTTATCATACTCGCATGTTCAAATGTCGCCACATCGTCTATTATGATAACGAGCTTTGCACGTCCTTTTATGCTAGCGTTTGGCGTAAAAGGTACCGCTTCAAAGCTATCTTTTTTTATATTTTTTTCTTCGTATTTTATTTTTTCTATCTTTTTGGTAGTTAAATTTTCAGCTTTTTTAGTTGGCTCGACTTTTGTGTTCTCGCTTTTAAATTTCTCTTTTTTTTCTATTTCAGTGCTTTTATTTTGATCGACTTTTACTTCAAAATTTTGAGATTTTAACTCGGTTTTTTGTTCAGTTTTTGAGCTATAAAATGGCTCTATCTTTTGTTCATTTTCTATTACGCTAGGTTCTGTGTTTTTATAACTTGCAAGTAAATTTTTAGTATCGTTTTGCTCTTTTTTTATCTCTTCTTTTTTGGCTTCACTCTTTACTTCAGCTATCTTTTTTTGCTCTTTTGGCTCAACTTTTGAATTTAAAACAAGCTCACTTTTATGCTTAGGATCGGTAAAAATTTTACTTAAATTTTCATCTTCATCAAATTTTAGAGGGTATTTTCTCTTCTCGTATTCTTGTTTTTTTTCTTTGCTAGCAACCTTTGTCTCAGCTTTTTTTAGAATTTGCTTCTCTATCTTTGGCTCATTTGCTTTGCTTATCTGTTCTGCACTATTATTTTTTATACTAAGGGCTACGCTAAGTGCTATTATCAAAATAGCTGCGATAATGCCGATACCAAGATAGGTTTTGTTGTTAGAGCGACCTGCGCTCTTTTTTGTAGGTCGCTTCTTTGTAGTCTTTTTTTCGCTCAAGGCTTAGTTTTTATTTTGATCTATAAGTTTGCCGTTAGTTATCCAAGGCATCATCGCGCGAAGTTTTTTGCCAGTTTGATTTAGCAAGCTTCTCTCAGCTATACCGCGTTCAGCGTTCATTCTAACGTAACCCGCTTTTCTCTCAAGTATGAAGTCTTTTGCAAATTTGCCATTTTGAATTTCTTTTAAAACTTCCTTCATAGCTTTTCTGCTCTCTTCGCCAACTACTCTTACGCCGCTTACGTAGTCGCCGTATTCAGCTGTGTTTGAGATAGAGTAGCGCATATCAGCCATGCCACCTTGATACATTAGATCAACGATTAGTTTTAGCTCGTGCAAGCATTCAAAATAGGCCATCTCAGGCTCATATCCAGCCTCTACAAGCGTATCAAAACCAGCATTTACTAGCGCGCAAAGACCACCACAAAGTACTGCTTGTTCACCAAACAAATCTGTTTCAGTTTCATCTTTAAATGTTGTCTCAATGATGCCGGTTCTGCCGCCGCCTATACCGCAAGCATAGCTTAGAGCGATCTCTTTTGCCTTTCCACTTGCATTTTGCTCAACAGCGATAAGATCAGGTATACCTCCGCCTCTTACGAATTCGCTTCTGACTGTATGTCCTGGAGCTTTTGGAGCGATCATAATGACATCTATATTTGCTGGAGCTTTTATCTGGCCAAAATGAACGTTAAATCCATGTCCAAATGCGATAGCAGCATGATCTTTTAAATTTGGCTCGATCTCATTTTTATAAATTTCAGCTTGAAGCTCATCTGGAGTTAAAATCATAACCACATCAGCGCCCTTTGTAGCTTCGCTTACGGTTTTTACCTCAAAGCCTTTTGCTTCAGCTTTTGCCCAGCTTTTGCCACCTTTTGAAAGGCCAATCACAACGCTTACACCGTTATCTCTTAAATTTTCAGCATGTGCATGACCTTGTGAGCCAAAGCCGATGATTGCTACTTTTTTACTTTGAATAAGGCTTAAATCGCAGTCTTTATCATAATAAACATTTATAGCCATTGTTACTCCTATTATTAAAATTTGGCAAAATTATAACTTTAGCCAGCAAAAATTCGGCTGAAATATATAGAAACTCTTTTTAAGTTTTATGATAATTTATTTTGATAAAATACGCTGAAATTTCAAAAAAAGAGATAACTCAATGAATGAATCAGTTTTTAAAAAAATCAAAGCACTTCCACCATTAGATGACACAGTTATACAAATTCAACGCTTACATGCGGACGAAAATAGCTCAATAAGTGATCTTACAAAAGTGGTCGAAAAGGATCCGATGCTAACAGCAAATATCTTGCGTTCAGCAAACTCTCCACTTTATGGGTTTTCTCAAGAGATCACAACCATCGCAAGAGCTATTTCTCTTTTTGGTATGGCTACTATTCGAGGTTTTGCGCTTTCAAGTACGATTAAAAAGAGCTTTTCTATAAATTTAGAGCCTTATGGCATTACTACACAAGATTTTTTAAATATCTCGATAATACAAAATGCACTGATGTACAATTGGCATTCTAAAGTTAATCCTAAAAGCTTGGAAATTCTCTCTCCAGCTTCATTTATGCTTGAGATTGGCAAGATAGTTCTTGCTCATGAATTAGCCGAAAATAAACAAGACGTCGAATTTAGAGAAAAACTTAAAAATATATCTAGTCCAATCGATCTTGCCCTATTTGAAACAGAAATTTTAGATATGTCAAATGAAGAAGTTACAGCTAAAATTTTTGAACAATGGAACCTTGAGACGGAGCTTAGTAGCTCAATACTCTATTCAAATAATCCAGAAGAGGCACCAGATCATATAAAAGACTATGCAAAAGCCCTAAAGGTGATAAAAACAGCTGTAAATATCTTTAATCAACTTGATGATATAAGCATACAAAATACCCTACCTCTTCTTGACGAATACGGCTTTGGACATGATACGTTTTTAATGGCTGTCGCTAAAGTCAAAGATAATTTGTGAAAGAATTTCTAACCTCACTACTAGTTGGCATCAAGGAAAAAGAAGTTTCAAACGAAGATAAAGAGATTTTACGAAATCTCTTAAATCTTGGTGCCGTAAGCTCCCATAAAGATAAATTTTACCTAAACAATGGCTACGTCTGCGGCAAGCTAGACATCAGTCAAAATGCAACTGGCTTTATCATGCCATTTGACAAACGCTTCAAGCAAGATATCATCGTAGAAAATAAAAATTTAAACAACTCTCACCTTGGCGATATCGTGTTAGCAAAGCTTTTGCCGCTTAAGAAAAAACGCCAAAGCGCTAAAATAGTAATGAGCCTAAAGCTTGCCAATGAGACAAGCGTGGTCTATATAAAACGCTTTGGAGCAGCCATTTTAGGTGTAAATTTAAAAACTGGACTAAGCACTACCTTAAAAGCGACGCAAAAAAGCCTAAAGATGCTCCCACTTGGGACGCTACTTAAGGTAAACAACCTAAATAACGAAATAGTCGAGGTTTTAGGAAATTTAGAAGATCCTCTGAGTGATGAGAAAATTTCGCTTGCTATTTATAATAAAAACGATAAATTTAGCGAGGCTTGCGAGCTTGAAGCAAAGGCTTTTGGCGACGAAGTCGATGCTAGTATGTATCCAAACAGAATTGATCTAAGAAATCTAGAGTTTTGCACGATCGATCCGGTTGACGCCAAAGACTTTGATGACGCCATATATTTTGATGAGAAAAAGCGCGAAATTTACGTTGCTATTGCCGATGTGAGCGAGTACGTGACTGCATATAGTGCCATTGATAGCGAGGCTAAAAAAAGAGGCTTTTCTATCTACTTTCCACACATTTCAGTGCCGATGCTGCCGCGCGCGCTTAGTGAAAATATCTGCTCGCTAAAGCCAAATGTACCGCGCCTTGCATTTTGTTTTAAAATTTCACTTGATGCGAATAATGAGGTAAAAAAAGAGGAGCTTTTTGAGACGATCATCCTTTCAAAAAGGCGCTTTAACTACGACGAGATCGATGAAATTTTAGAGGGCAAGAGAGAGTGTGAAATTTCATGGATCAAGCCACTTTTTAAACTCACCACAAAGCTTCGCAAAAAAAGACTTTTGCATGCATTTGACTTCAGGACAAAAGAGCTTAGAATGAGCCTTGATGACAATGGTCAAATTTTACAAACTAGATTTGAAAGTGACTCTGACTCACACAGGCTAGTCGAGGACTGCATGCTTTTAGCAAATAAAGCTGCCGCAAAGCTCATCACAAAGGGCGTTTTTAGAAACCACGCTTCGCCTGATTTTAAAAAGATAGATACCTTACTTGAAGATTTGCAACTTTTGGGGCTTGACTTTACCTACGAGAGTGACCTTGCAAATTTGATAAGAAAGATCCAAATAAAAGCCGATGAACTGGGCAACCGCGAAGAGATAGATAAACTCATCATCAAGTCTCAAAAAAAAGCTGAGTACTCAAGTGAAAATTTAGGCCACTTTGGGCTTGGATTTGATAGATACACACACTTTACAAGCCCTATTAGACGCTACTCTGACCTTATTTTACATAGGCTCTTAAAGGCTAAAATTTCAAAAGATGACAAGCTTTACAACTTTTTGCTTTTAAACATCCAAAGCACCTGCGCAAATTTAAGCGAGCTTGAAAGAGAGGCCGACAAGGTAGCCTACGACTTTATGGATAGGAAATTCGCACGCTGGGCAGCAACAAACATTGGCAAAGAGGTGCGTTGCTACGTGAGCGAAAACCAAAATGTCTTGGTTGCCAAGCTTGATGATCATTTTGTTGGAGCTAGGATTTTTATAACAGGATACAGCGCAAATTTACTTCAAAAGCTCGTTGTAAAGATCACAGAGGCTGATATCGCGAGCGCTAAAATTTTTGCAAAAGTGGTAAGAAAGATCGATGTATAGAAAAGATTTGGAGCTAAATTTAGCAAATGCAAATTTAAGCAACTACTTCCTGCTTTTTGGAGCAGATGAGTTTCAGATCGAGCTTTTTGGCAAGGAAATTTTGAGCTTTTACTCAAGCGAAGATGCAAATTTATTAAGTCTTTACTTTGACGAGTACAACTACGCGCAAGCAAGCTCTCATCTAAGCGAACAGTCACTTTTTGGTGGTAAAAATATCCTTTATGTAAAAAGTGACAAAAAGATCCCAGCAAAAGAGCTAAAAGAGCTCATCTCGCTTTGCTCAAAAAGCCAGGACAACTACTTTTTGTTTGAGCTTTATGAGGCCGATATGAAACTAGTTTTTGATACGCAAAAGGCTTTTGGGACAAATTTTGCGAGATTTTTTAAGCCATCAACTCCAGATGAAGCGATAAATTTACTAGCCAAAAACTCAGCCAAAATAGGTCTAAACATAACCAAAAACGCACTTTATGAACTTTACTTTACGCATAATGAAAATTTATACCTTGCAGCAAGCGAGCTAACAAAGCTAAAGAGCCTAAACACCCACATCGAACAAGATGATGTAAAAAAGCTGGTTTTTGGACTTGGCGGAATAAATTTTGATGATTTTTTTAACAAATTTATGGCTCTAAAAGACATAAAAAACGACTTTTTTACCTATCTAGAAGATCCAAATTTTAATGAAATTTTACTTCTAAATTCGCTTTACAAAGCATTTTTTAGACTATTTAAAATTTACTCTTATATAAAGATAAATGGCCGATTAAATTTAGATGAGGCAATTGGTTATCAACCGCCTGTAAATGTCGCAAATTTATTAAAAGCAAATAGTCTAAAACTAAATTTAAACGCCTATTTAGAGATATTTAAAACGCTAAATTTAGCCGAGTTAGAGCTAAAAACAAATACAAAAATGGATAAAGAAATTTTTGTATTATCAACCATTTTAAATTTACAATATCTCATATCAACAGCAAATATTAAGTAACTTTAAGCTAAAATCCACCCTTGCTTAAAGCAAAATCCTTGCTCACAAAGTGAGCTAAATATCCATAAGGAGAAGAAATGAAACATTACGAGCTTTTATTTATTCTTAAGCCGACATTAACGGAAGAGGAAGTTAAAGCTAAAGTTGACTTCGTAAAAGAAGTTATAACAAAAAATGGTGGCGAGATCGCTACTGTCGTTGAGATGGGTACTAGAAAACTAGCTTATACCATCAAAAAATACGAGCGTGGAACATACTTTGTTATCTATTACAAAGCACCACCAGCGCTTCTTGCAGAGCTTACGAGAAATGTAAGGATCACTGAAGATATAATAAGATTTTTAAGCGTTAAATATGAAAATAAACGCGAAATCGCAGCTTGGGAAAGACTTTGCAAAGGTATCAAACAAACTATAAAAAAAGAGCCTCGTGAGCCAAGAGCACCGCGTGAGCCAAGAGTTGAAAAAGTAGACGAGCAAACTTTTACAGAAGAATAATCAAGGATCAAAAATGTTCAATAAAGTAGTACTAGTTGGGAATTTAACAAGAGATATCGAGCTAAGATACACTACTAGTGGATCTGCTATAGGAAATTCCGGTATTGCTGTTACTAGAAAATTTAATACTAACGGCGAAAAACGTGAAGAGACATGCTTTATTGACATATCATTCTTTGGCAAATCAGCTGAGATAGCAAATCAATATTTAAGCAAAGGCTCTAAGCTTCTGATTGAAGGAAGATTAAAATTTGATCAATGGACCGACAACAATGGACAAAACCGTTCAAAGCACTCAATCGTAGTTGAAAATATGGAGATGCTTGGCGGAAATAGCGGAGCTAATGGACAAAGTCAAGGTGGATTTAATCAAAATAGTTCGTACTCACAACAACGAAATAATGGTTCAACTAATAGCTATGGCAATGGTGGATATCAAAATTCAGCACCACAAAGACAGCAAATGCAACCACAAAATAAAAAAGTACAAGAAGAGTACTATGAGGAAAAAATCCCTGATATAAACATTGACGCCGATAATTTTGATGGCGACAACGAAATACCGTTTTAATTTAAAGGATAGAAAATGGCAGAAAAAAGAAAATATTCACGCAAATATTGTAAATTTACAGAAGCAAAAATTGATTTTATAGATTATAAAGATACTTCTCTTTTAAAGTATTGTTTATCAGAGAGATTTAAAATAATGCCAAGGCGTTTAACTGGCACATCAAAAAGACATCAAGAAATGGTAGAAAAAGCGATCAAAAGAGCTCGTCATGCAGCTATTATACCTTACATAGTAGATCGCAAAGATGTAGTTTCAAATCCTTTTGATGGACTATAATTATTTAATTTATTAAACCCCTATTAATGGGGTTTAATCCTAATCTTAAATATCCTAGATTTATGTTCTTATAGATTTTTATTTATTGACTGCAGTTTAAAATATTTTTCAAGTACTATCTATAATTTTGGTTTAACTTACACGAGACAATTAGAATTTATTCAGGTGGATATCTCAAATATATGCTGTCTTTAAATAACTCTATAGCATCAATTTATTAGTTCAAAATAATTTATTTAGCCATATATACAATCAATATCGTTGATCTATATTATTCACAATTTTTACCACGAATCACGCATCATCTATCGTATAGCAATAGCTGTCCACATAATACTAAAAGACAAGGTACTTAAATGTAAATAAACTTTATTCAATAAATCCAATATTCATCCATTTGGTGTTCATATATCTTGCAAGTGGTATTTATCATGTATTTTTCAAATCAACTGATACCAAACCAACCTAACCATGCAACAATGTTAACTAAAAACAAATTTTAAGCATCCTTTTCTTGACATGCAATAATGTTTTTTGTATAATCTCATTTCTTTTTTAAACAAATGTCTTGCTAGCTCAGTCGGTAGAGCATCTCACTTTTAATGAGGGGGCCGTTGGTTCGAATCCAACGCAGGACACCATTTTTGGGTTTATGACCCTTTCGTCTAGTGGCTCAGGACTCTACTTTCTCTGTGTAGAAACAGAGGTTCAAATCCTCTAAGGGTCGCCAGATATTTTTTAAATTTTAGGTCGCTTAGCTCAGTTGGTAGAGCGCCACCCTTACAAGGTGGATGTCATAAGTTCGAGTCTTA
>NZ_CABPVS010000006.1:120035-124886 GCF_902460845.1 Campylobacter concisus
CGAACTTATGACATCCACCTTGTAAGGGTGGCGCTCTACCAACTGAGCTAAGCGACCTAAAATTTAAAAAATATCTGGCGACCCTTAGAGGATTTGAACCTCTGTTTCTACACAGAGAAAGTAGAGTCCTGAGCCACTAGACGAAAGGGTCATAAACCCAAAAATGGTGTCCTGCGTTGGATTCGAACCAACGGCCCCCTCATTAAAAGTGAGATGCTCTACCGACTGAGCTAGCAAGACATTTGTTTAAAAAAGAATTGAGATTATACAAAAAACATTATTACATGTCAAGAAACAAGAAAAAGTATCCAGTGCTTTACAATAAAGACTAACTTTAATTTTTAATAATATAAATTTATCTCAAATTATAAAAAAGAATGGTGCGGATGAAAGGACTTGAACCTTCACGCCGTGGGGCACCAGATCCTAAGTCTGGCGTGTCTGCCAATTTCACCACATCCGCACAACAATAATAAAGTGGTACGCCCATCAGGATTCGAACCTGAGGCCTACGGCTTAGAAGGCCGTTGCTCTATCCAGCTGAGCTATGAGCGCATAAAGTATTTTAAGTGGCGCGCCCGATAGGAGTCGAACCCATAACCTACAGATCCGAAGTCTGTCGCTCTATCCAATTGAGCTACGAGCGCCCAAAATGGGGTGAGTGATGGGAATCGAACCCACGACCCTCAGGACCACAATCTGATGCTCTAACCGACTGAGCTACACTCACCATTTAACATGGTCGGGGTGAAAGGATTCGAACCTTCGGCCCTCTGGTCCCAAACCAGATGCGCTAACCAGACTGCGCTACACCCCGCCTGAGTCGTGTTTGTAAGTTTATGCCACTACCTCATTAAAAAGTCGTATTTTAACTTGTTTTTTTTATAAAGTCAATTAAAAAACACTTAAATTAATAGAAATTATATATAAAAGATAATTCAATCAAAAATATTAATTAATACTTCACCAAATACTTAATTTTTTACACAGGCCATATTTTTTGCTTCTCTATCTTATTACCTCACCATAAAGTATAACCTTTATTTCGCGGATTTTTAAGTAGCCTGACATGAATATTTTAACTAATATGCAACGAAATAAACATTGATCTATTATCTATTATGCCTTTCATACTTAGCAAAATTTTCTTTTAAATTTATACAGATTTATCTTTTTGGGCTAGAATTTTTATAAAATTACTTACTTAAAATTCCACAAACAAAAATCACTTGATAGGCTAATAATATGATTAATATTTTATCCATCATGTCATTAGCTTTTTCA
Organism: Campylobacter concisus; assembly: GCF_902460845.1. Classification (NCBI taxonomy): domain Bacteria; kingdom Pseudomonadati; phylum Campylobacterota; class Epsilonproteobacteria; order Campylobacterales; family Campylobacteraceae; genus Campylobacter; species Campylobacter concisus. The sequence goes on from NZ_CABPVS010000006.1 coordinate 121,320, forward strand.
TCATCGTAAAAATATTATTTAGCTAACACTTTCTTTTTAGCATAAATATTTATACTTTCCACTGCCAATGAAAATGCCATCGCAAAATAGATATATCCCTTTGGAATATGAAATCCTAATCCTTCAGCAACGAGCGTCATGCCCACAAGCACCAAAAATGCAAGTGCTAAAATTTTTATAGTCGGGTTATTATCTACAAAATTAGAAATACCTTTTGACGCTATCATCATTACACTAACTGCTAAAATAACAGCTATGATCATTATCTCTATATGCTCAGCCATTCCAACAGCCGTGATAACACTATCAAGAGAAAAAACAATATCCAAAACAGCTATCTCGCTTACAATAACCAAGAAATTTGCATGTGATTTTTTACTATTTTTATGCTCTTCGCCTTCACCAGAAACACTAGAATGTATTTCAAGGGTTGATTTTACAAGTAAAAATAGACCACCTAGTATAAGTACCAAATCTCGGCCGCTTATGCTAAATTCTGCGATACTAAAGAGTGGCTTTGTTAGCTTCATGATCCAAAACAATGAAAGTAAAAGTAAAATTCTAGTCACCATAGCTAGCCCTAAGCCGACAATCCTACCACTGCCGCGCTGCTCTTGAGGTAGTTTACCTACCAAAATAGCGATAAATATAATGTTATCTATGCCTAAAACTATCTCTAAGCCAGTTAACGTAAGTAGTGATATCCACGCTTCTGGCGAACTAAACCATTCAAACATTTGCTTCCTTTGTTAAAATTTTTATTATGCTATCAGGCAAAATTTCATGCTCTATCGCATGGATTTTGCTCTCCCAATCCTCTAAGCTCATACCATCTTCTCTTTCAAACGCTCTTTGTGCGATGAGTTTACCTCCGTCAAGCTCCTCGCTCACGTAGTGCACGCTCACACCACCTATCATCATATCGCTCTCAAAGCTCTCTTTTATCGCATGAGCGCCTTTAAAAAGTGGCAATATGGAAGGATGTAAATTTATGGCTTTTATCTTTGATGTAAAAACAGGAGTTAATATCCTCATAAATCCAGCAAGCACCGTTAGCTCGGCACCACTTTTTAAAATTTGCTCCACAACTGCAGCGTCAAATTCTTCTCTATTTGCAAATTTGGCACTCTCTATTATCGTCGTATCAAGCCCAAATTTCTTAGCACGCTCTATGCCGTATGCGCCTGGCTTGTTGCAGATACAAAGGCAAACTTCGATTTTTATACCATTAAAAATTTGATTATGAACTTTTTTAAGTATCGCTTCTAAATTTGAGCCACTACCGCTAAAAAGTACGGCTATTTTTTTCATAAGCATTTTACTCCTTTTATAATGTCAGTTGGCTCGAGCGCGTAGCTGTTTTTTTTGAAATTTTTAAGGCTTAGCGCATGAGCTAGTGTAGCCGAGATGGCAGCATCTAGTGGCTCGTAGCCTTGAGCTAAAAGTGCTAGCACAAGACCGCTTAGCACGTCGCCGCTACCGCCTTTTGCAAGTAAATTTTTACCATAAGGCATGATGTAAATTTGCCCGTCTTTGGCGATTATAGTGTTTGCTCCTTTAAGTACTAGCACGGCCTTAAATTTCTCACTCCAAGCCTTAGCGTAAGCGTGTCTGTTTTCCTGTAAGGCTTGCACATCCATATCGGCCATTTTGCAAATTTTTAAAAGCGAGCAAAACTCCTTTGGATGAGGCGTCAAGACGCAGTTTTCGCTTAGCAGGTCAAGCACTTTTGGGCTATAAAAGATATCAGCATCAAGCACAAGCTTTTTGCCCTTTAAATTTTGCACCTCAAGCTCTTCTACGCCCTTTTTGCCAAGTCCCATGCCAACGGCTCCAGCGTTCATTTTCTCGCTTATCTTACTTACTTGCATGATATGTGTTGGTAAATTTAAACCCTGCTCGGCTATCACGCTAACTAGCCCAGCCCCAAAGGTAAATGCCGCCTTTGCGCAAAGTATGCTAGCTCCTATGTGCTCGCCAGATATGATAAATGCGTGGCCAAAGTCGCCCTTATTTACGCACTGATTTTTTCTATTTGGAAGCATAAGGTCGCGTTTTTCAAGCAAGTAATAGTTGCTCTCGCATTCGTAGTTTTGCGCGCCTATGCCAAGATCAGCGACCTTTATCTTGCCAACAAAGTCTTTTGCAGCGTCGCTATAAAGCCCAAACTTTCTAGCTCCCATCGTGATCGTAATATCTGCTTTTACGCAAGAGCCAAGCACCTTGCCATCGCTACTTAGCCCGCTTGGTACATCACAAGCGATGATGTAAGCGAGGCTGGCGTTTATTTTTGAGATGAGCTCTATGTGCTTTTCGTCTAAATTTCTATTTAGCCCTGAACCAAAAAGCCCGTCTATGACGCATTTTGCACCATTTAAGCTATCTTCTACATCTTTACTCTCACACACGCCAGCAGATTTAGCTCGCTCAAGCTGCTTAATGGCTAGTGGCTTTAAATTCTGACTAGCTAAGATAAATTCACATTCAAACTCGCCCTCAAGCATTCTTAACGCACAAAGCACGTCAGCACCGTTATTTCCACCACCGCAAATTCCAAGCAATCTCTCACCTTTTTTAAATTTCTTACGGATGAAATTTGCTATGCCAGCGGCGGCATTTTCCATTAAAATTTCTTCACTGAGGTCAAATTTCTCGCTCGCCCTCTCGTCTAAAACTCTCGTGTCTAAATATAAATTTTTCATTCTATGCCCTAAAACTAAGCGCCTCTAAGATGTGGGGCTTTAAAATTTGCTCACTCTCATCAAGGTCAGCGATGCTTCTAGCCACCCTAAGTGTCCTTTTTATGCCTCTTTGAGAAAGATTGTACCTCAAGGACGCCTTTTGTAAAATTTCTCTTGCTTCATTATCTAATAGACAAAATTTTTCTACTTGTGCGTCATTTAGCTTGCCATTTAGCTCATCTTGATCGCGCTTTTTTTGAAAGATAAAGGCTTTTAAGACCATCTCACTCATCTGCTGTGAGCTCAAACTTGCCTTGTCACCTGGCGAGCTCTCGTCCATAGCAACTTTTAAATCAATGCGGTCAAGCACTGGAGCTGAAATTCTTGATTTATAGTTTTTTATCTCGTTTTCGCTGCATTTGCAATTTAGATTGCGAGAGAATAAATTTCCACAAGGACATGGATTTTGAGCGGCTACGAAGATAAATTTAGTCTCGTAAGTCACTTTTGAATTCACTCTTGCGATGTGGATTTGATTGTCCTCTAGTGGCTCTCTGAGGCTCTCGATCACTTGTTTAGAAAAGTGAGGAAATTCATCAAAAAATAGCACTCCACCGTTTGCAAGTGCGATTTCACCGATCTTTGCGACATTTGAGCCTCTGTAAGATTCAATAAAAGTTGCGAATGAATAAAAGCGATTGAGAAATGCATTATGTAAAATCATTGCCCTATTTTCAGTTAAATTAATACTATTTTACTATTTTTTAAAATTAAAAACAAGCTACTAGAAATTCAATAAAAGTTGCGAATAGTTCAATAAAAGTTGCTAAAATATTATAAAAATTCAATAAAAGTTGCTAAAAAGTTTTAAAGGCGGTATAATACA
>NZ_CABPVS010000006.1:125572-175055 GCF_902460845.1 Campylobacter concisus
AAGCCCTCTGAGCACTCCTTAGAATCTATTTTGTTCTATTCTAAGCTTAAAAATTTATATATAAAAGATCATTAAATAATCCTTTTAAAATAAAGTATTTTTATAAATTATAAAAAACAACATATGTTCGCAACTTTTATTGAACTATTCGCAACTTTTATTGAATTTCACAGCCTCCGCCAAAGATCGAGCTTTTTGTTGAGGTGTGGTGCGGTGAGCGAAAGGCTCTAGTGCTTGTAAATTCGCTATCTTGAAGGTTTAAAGAGCGGTAGGCGGCAGACTTTAGCACCTCCTCTAAACTTTGTGGCGCCATGATATAGACTAGGCGTTTTGCACACATGCTCTTGCCACTGCCTGGGCTACCTTCAAATAAAATATTGTGCATGCCAACGGCTGCGATAACGCAGGCTCTTTTGGCTCTTTCTTGACCCAAAACATCCTTAAAATCAAGCTCGTAATTTAAATTTGGGACATATCTTTTGCCAGAAATTTCTATCACGTTTGAAAATAGCTCATGCGTGGCGATAAAACGTATACTTTTTGTAAATTCTGCGTCATTAAAAAATCTAATCGCCTCTTTTAGAGTACTAACCGCATAAATCTCTAAATTTGGGATCATAGAAGCCTTTTGTGCTATCTCTTTTGGTACTAGAATTTTTGTATTTTTTACCTGTGTGCTTAAAAAAAGAAGGATTGAGAATAAATTTACTGTACTTTTTACGCTTCCATCAAGCCCAAGCTCGCCAAAGACAAAAATTTTCTCTAAGCTTTTTGCCTTTTGAAGAGCTATAAGAAGAGCGATAGCCAGGTCAAAATGCGAGCCGCTTTTTGGCAGGTCGGATGGGGATAAATTTATGGTTATCTTTTGTGCTGGAAAAGAAAAATCAAGTGCTAGAAGTGCTGCTTTTACGCGTTCTGTACTCTCTTTGATGCTTGTGCTTGCAAGCCCAACGATGCTAAAACCAGGAAGCCCACGAGAGAAGATAGACTCAACATCAATTATCTTTAGCCCATCGCCATAAGTAGCACATCTTAAAGACTTCATGAAGCTTTTTCTTTTTTTTGCTTTTTGTATTCCTTATCAAATTTTTTACGTTTATTAAAGCCTATTTTTTCTATAAAAAGATGTCCATCTAAATGATCATTTTCATGCTGGATAGCAATAGCCAAAAGCCCATCAGCTCTTAAGCTTTGTTCTTTGCCAAAACGGTCTTGATATTTTATGCCAACAGTCTCACTTCTTTTTACCTCTTCATAAAAGCCAGGCACGCTAAGGCAGCCCTCTTGGTAGATGCACTCACCCTCACGTAGCTCAAATTTTGGATTTATTATCTCAATTAGATTTTCTTTATCTTGCACGCCTTCTTCGTTAACTAAATTTATAATAAAAATTCTTTTTGCGATACCTATCTGAATAGCAGCAAGGCCGATGCCTTCTTTTGCGATCATCGTATCATACATATCATCAAGTAGTTTGTGAAGTTCCTCATCAAAATTTTTAACCTCTTTTGAGACTTCGTAAAGCTTTTTATTTGGATAAGATAAAACCTCTAAGATCAAGCTCAAACTCCTACTTATTCACCCAAAAATATAGGCTGCTTATCATCTTGTGTTAGTATTAGTTGATCTAACGAGTAAGAGATTAATTCTTCAGCACTTCTTGTTTTTGTTATCATGCTTGAAACCACTTGGATATCAAGCTTGCACTCTTCACCATCAATCTTCCAAGGTATAGATGAAAGCATATTTAAAATTCTGCTACCGGCTTGTTTTGTGCCATTTTCATCAGTATATTTCATAACCATAGCAAAACAGCCATCACCGTAATGAGCTACTATATCACTTCTTCTAGAAGTTCTTAAAAGAAGCTGTGATATAGCTTTATACATATTGTTTCGCTCTTTTAAATTTTTAACACGATTTGTAAATCTATCTTTTGCTCTTACTAGTAAAAAAGATGCGTTATAGCCATATCTTTTAACGGCTTCTACTTCACTTTGCACTGTGGCTACTAGAAATTTTTTATTATAGACGTCATATGTCGTATCGTAAATCGACTGCTCTTCAATAGATTTAAGCATCTTGGCTACTTCGTCATAGCTTACTTTAATGACATCAAGATGTTTATCCATAAGGCTGTTTAATTTTATTAGGTCATGATTAAATGCGCTTAAAACATTTTGAAGAGCTAGGATATTTGTATTGTTTTTGAGTGCATCCATACGCTTTTGCACTAGGCCTCTCATGATGCCTAAATTTTTATAGATTAGCACCACGGCTTGAAGCATACTTTTTATCTGGATAAATCCTTGCTTTATCTCTTTTTCAATAGATATATTGCTGCCTGATGGTACTGAGATCTCGGAATTTATAACTATCATATCACCGATCTCTTTTCTAAATTCATCAGGCTGTCCATCAAGCATTTTCTCAAAATAAATAGAGTAATTGTTTGGCGTAGATGGAACATTATCGTCACTTAATTCATGCAAAACATTTTCTGAAAATCTGTAGATATCTACCTTTTCTTTTTCTAGAGTATGTTTTACTTCAACCGCTTTTTTCTTAGGGTCTGGTGCATTATCTATCTTTATCACTTTGGGCCTTATTTAAAACTTTTCTCCAAAATTTTATCAACAAGTCCGTACTCTTTGGCTTCGGCCGAACTCATAAAAAAGTCACGTTCAGTATCTTTTACGATCTTACTTAGCTTCTGACCTGTATTTTTGGCCAAAATTCCGTTTAAAATCTCTTTCATACGCAAAATTTCACGAGCTTGTATCTCGATATCAGTCGCTTGTCCTCTAGCACCGCCAAGTGGTTGGTGTATCATGATGCGAGAATTTGGCAATGCATATCTTTTACCTGGCGCGCCACAGCTTAGCAAAAATGCACCCATACTAGCAGCCTGACCGATACAGATCGTGCAAACATCTGGCTTTATGTAGTTCATCGTGTCATAGATACTAAAGCCACTTGTTATCACGCCGCCTGGTGAGTTTATATAAAGATAGATATCTTTGTCTGGATCCTCAGCCTCTAAAAATAGCAGCTGAGCGACGATAGAAGCGGCCATGCCGTCTTCTATCTCACCACTTAGCATAACGATCCTGTCTTTTAAAAGACGGGAGTATATATCATAGCTTCGCTCACCTCTACTAGTTCTTTCAACTACGACAGGAACGTAATAGCTCATTACTCGGCCTTCTCTTTTTTACTTGCTTTTTTTTCGTCTTTTTCTTTGTTAAAGAGCTCACCAAATAGCTTCTCTTCGATCATTGACATCTTTATAGCTGGAAGCATGCCTTGGTTGCGGTACATATCAAGGTGTGCTTTTGGATCTTGTCCGCTTCTATACGCCTCAAAATAGATCGCTTGAACAACCTCTTGATCGCTTACTTTTACGCCTCTTACACGAGCTAGTTCATCAATGATGAAAGTTAAACGAACGCTATTTTCAGCGTCTTTTCTAAACTCATCACGTTTTTTAGAAAGAGCATCTTTATCCTCTCTAAATTTTTTCATATCATCTGGAGTAAATGAGCTCCATGCGTTTCTAAACTGCATATCAATCTCTTGCTCGACAATATTTTTTGGCACGTCAAATTTAAATTTCTCAACCGCAGCTTCAGCAAATTTTGGCTTAAGCTCATCATTTATAAGTTTATAAATTTTCTCTTGGCGGATTTGCTCTTTTATACGCTCATCAAGTACCTCTTCAGTTGGTTTTTCTTCATTTGGAAGTAAAGTTTTTAGCATCTCTTCATCTAGTTTTTCAGGAATTTTTTTCTCTTGAATTTCATGAAGTTTGACTTTAAAAACAGCATCTTTGCCAGCTAAATGTGCAGCGCCGTAGTTTTCTGGGAATTTAACCTCGATATCTTTTTCGCCACCAGCTTTTATGCCTACCATGCCATCTTCAAAGCCTGGGATGAATTGATTTGAGCCGATCTCAAGCACATAGTTTTCAGCCTTGCCACCATCAAATGCAACGCCATCAACAAAGCCTTCAAAGTCAAATTTAGCAAAGTCGCCAACCTTTAGACCTCTTTTGCCATCAATTTTCTCAAGTGGAGCTATCATTTTTAAAAGTTCAGTTTTTTTCTCATCGATATCTTTTTTCAAAACACGTGGGTTTGAAAACTCAGGTATCAAGCTCTCATAGCCGCTCACATCAACGCTTGGTTTAAATGAAACTGTTAGCTCAACGTCGATCTTATCATCTTTTCTGTCAAATTTTGAAACGATAGGCTCGCCGATAAGATCATCATTTTTCTTGCCTGCTTGTTTTATAGCCTCATCAACAACATCTCTTAAGACATCTTGCTCGGCATCGTTTGTTAGCTCTTTCTCGTAGCGTTTTAGCACAATAGCAACTGGCACATGGCCTTGTCTAAAGCCGTCTACTTTCATAGTTTTTGTTGCTTTTTTTGCTAGTTTCTCTACGCTAGATTTTATAGCATCTGCACTTATAGTCGTGCTTGCTAAGGTATTTACGCTATCTAGAGCTTTTGTTTTGATTTCCATCTAATTCCTTTATGAATACAAATTTTTAGCCCAAAATATAGCAGAATTTTCCTTATTTCATTGTAAATTTGTAAATTTTTATAGATATAAAAGGCGTTTTAACGTAGAATCTAGCAATAAAATTATGGAGAAAATTTATGCAAGAGAGTTTTGAAAATTCGGTTAAAAACATGCTAACGATTATAGGCGAAGATCCAAATAGAGAAGGCCTTATAAAGACGCCTGAGCGTGTCTTTAAAGCATTTAAATTTCTAACTAGCGGATATGATGAAGATCCAAAAGAGGTTCTTGGTGACGCACTTTTTACTAGCTCAAATAACGAAATGGTTCTGATGCGAAACATCGAATTTTACAGTCTTTGCGAGCACCATTTATTGCCTATTATCGGCCGTGTGCATGTGGCGTATATCCCAAATGGCAAGGTCGTTGGGCTTAGTAAAATTCCACGCATGGTAAATATCTACGCAAGACGCTTGCAAATTCAAGAGCAAATGACTGAGCAGATAGCAAAAGCACTTGAGGACGTAATAGCTCCAAAAGGTGTTGGAGTTGTCGTCGAGGCTAGACATATGTGCGTTGAGATGAGGGGTGTGCAAAAGATAAACTCAACCACCACGACCTCAGCGCTTAGAGGTTGCTTTATCAAAAACGCAGACACAAGGCGAGAATTTTTTTCGCTTATAAACTCTCCTAGGGAAACGCATTTTTGAGCTTAGAGCATATAAATTTAAAGCTTAAAGAGGGCATGAAGCTCTCAAACACCTTTGGCATCATAACTAAAATCACAGCTACTACTATCGAGATCACTGGACTTCGTCCAAGCATCGGAGACATCGTGCGAATAGTCGCAAAAGATAAGAGCAAAAATGGTCTTGGCATGGTTACACAGATAAAGACAGATGGCGCTTATATCAGCCCATTTGGCTTTGTTGAGGGATTTAGGATAGGCGACTTCGTCTATGAGAGCGATCAGGGCATGAGCATACCGGTGGGGCCAAATTTGCTAGGCCGCGTGGTCGATCCATTTATGAAGCCCATAGACGGCAAAGGAGTGATTGAAACGACTGAATATATGCCGATCATGAGAGCGCCGATAGATGCGATGAAAAGAGGGCTTATAAACGAGCCATTTAGCGTTGGTATAAAGACGATAGATGGACTGCTTACTTGCGGCAAGGGGCAAAAGCTGGGAATTTTTGCAGGTTCAGGCGTGGGTAAATCAACTCTTATGGGTATGATCGTAAAAAACACACTAGCACCGATAAAAGTAGTCGCACTAATAGGCGAGCGCGGCCGTGAGGTGCCTGAATTTATCGAGAAAAACCTAGGCGGTGACCTAGATGGTACGGTCATCATCGTAGCGACCAGTGATGATAGCTCTCTCATGCGAAAATACGGCGCATTTTGTGCGATGAGCGTGGCTGAGTACTTCAAACAACAAGGAAATGACGTGCTTTTCATCATGGATAGCGTAACACGTTTTGCGATGGCACAGCGCGAGATCGGCCTTGCGCTTGGCGAGCCACCTACATCAAAAGGCTATCCACCAAGCTCACTCACGCTCTTACCACAGCTAATGGAGCGCGCCGGCAAAGAGGAGGGTAAGGGCAGTATCACGGCATTTTTCACCGTGCTAGTTGAAGGCGATGATATGAGCGATCCGATAGCTGACCAAAGCCGCTCTATCCTAGACGGCCACATCGTGCTAAGTCGTGAGCTAACGGACTTTGGCATATATCCACCTATCAATATCCAAAACTCGGCCTCGCGTGTCATGGGCGATGTGATCAGCAAAGAGCACAAGCTAAATGCGATGAAATTTAAGCGTCTTTACTCGCTTTTAAAAGAAAACGAAGTCTTGCTTCGTATCGGTGCTTATCAAAAGGGTAGCGACAAGGAGCTTGATCTTGCGATCTCGAAGAAAGAATTTATGGAGAGCTTCTTAAAACAGAGCTCAGAAGAGGTCTTTGCGCTTGAAGAGGTCGAAGAGCTGCTTGACAAGATCAATCAGTAGATTTCTAAAATTTCAAGCTTTTTTACAAAATTTGGCTGCTAAAAATATAATCAATTTTTTATACTAATTGTTAAAGTGATCACGCATTACTTCTTTGTTTCGGATGTAAAAATTGCACTCAAAGACCTATAAATTTCTATTTTTTCATCTCTTTTTTAATTTCAAAAAGTGCTACTACAAATATCATAGAAGAGAATTTGAAATTTATGGACTTTTTATTTTAAACTTCGTAAGGACGGTATTTTGTGTTACGCAAAATGACAAGGTTTTAGTAAAACTCTTTCTAAGTACCATACGCATTCCAAACAGCGATCACAAAGTGGGCAAATTTCAAAATTTGGGTTTTACAAAAACTTACTCATTTACAAAACTGCGGTAGTAAATTTGAAACAGGCGAGCAAGCTAAATTTATACTAAGTGATTATGCGCTGATATCTGTCTTGCTGTAAATTTTGGTAGCAATCATGGCGTAAATTTAACTATGAAAGCAAAATTTTACGTTTATATCAGTAATCCCTAGCGCTTTAGACTTTGCCAAGTGACGCAAAGCATATGCTACATGAGATAGTAAAATTTGGAAGAGCTTAATAGCCAAAACCTATTTTTTCTCATCAAAGCTTAAGTTTAGCTCACACTTTCCATGACTTTGGCGGCGGCAAACGCATAAATTCTAATTAGGTAAAAGCAAATTTCTCGTCAATGTCAGTGGCTCTTGCTATATTTATATTTATTTAAATTTATACAAACAATAAAATCAAGAGAGAAAGGCTTAAGAGCCAAATCCCATCTTTTTATCCTCACCAAAACTTGAGTTTAGCTCGCGCTCTATCGTCGTTTTGAAGTCCTCAAAGGTAAAAATCCCATCATCTTTTATCGCTACTTTTAAAGCAGTATTTTTTAGCGCAAGGACGATCTGAGCGCCACTTAGGTTAAACTCAGCCAGTCTTTCTACGCTAAAGCCATCTTCAAAGCTCGCATTTTCAGGCAAAATTTTACGCCAAATGGCAAGCCTGCCGTTAAAATCAGGCTTTTTAAACTCGATCTTGTAGTCAAACCTTCTAGAAAACGCAACATCAAGGCTTTGTAAGAAATTTGTCGTAGCGATTAGCACGCCTTCAAAGCGCTCGATCTGCTCTAAAAAGATATTTTGCATTTGATTATGCATCTTTTCAGCCCCGCTCGAGCTCTCCACTCTCGTGCTTAAAAACTGATCGGCCTCGTTTAGCAAAAGTACCGGCTCACTGCCACTTTTTTTGCAAATTTCTTTGTAAGTATCAAAAATTTTCCTTACATTTTGCTCGCTCTCTCCGACATATTTACTTAAAATTTTTGAGCAGTCAAAGCTTAAAATTTGCTTCTTTAGGCTTTTTGCAAGCCCAACGGCACTCATGGTTTTACCAGTGCCAGGCTCGCCGTAAAAGATGATCTTGGCATCTATATTTTTCCTAGTTTTTATGCCCCAGCTGCTAAGTCTGGCGAGCACTTTTTTATCGACTTGTTTTAGTATTGTGCTTAAAAGCTGCTTTGTCTTTTCATTTAGCACGACGTCTTCTAGGCTAGTTACCGGCTCAATGAGTTCAAAAATTTCTTGCTCTTTTACTAGGCTTTCGATCTTGATCTTCTTGCTATTTTTGTCATTTTTTGGGTGCATTATGCTTTGCAAAATATCTTCATTTATAAAAAAGCTCTTGCTTACATTGCCATAAGCGTTTAAAACCTCGTCATAATCGATCAGCGCACCTTCAATGAGCCTTGAGCCGTCCTCTAAAAGCGTGCGATTTTTGATGCGTTCAAACTCGTCTTTGCTTATTAGTCCGACTAGTGTGTTTAGATCACGGCCGTTCTCAAAGTCGCCCGCGTACTCCTCTTTTAAAAGGGCTAAAAATATGATCTGCTCTTTTTCGTCAAGTGAGTTTTCTTTAAAAATTTGCTCTATTTTTAGGCTGATCTTGCTTAGTTTTACGCGCTCGTTGATTCGCTTTGTAAGTTCAGAAATTTGTTCATTTATTCGCTTTTTGGCATCACTTGAGCTGTTTTCAAAAATAGCAGCCTTTGAGTAAAGCTCCACCTTTAAAAACTGATCTTTTAAATACTCCAAATGATCCTCATATGGCGTAAGTTCTGGCAAATTTATATCAGCGTTACCATCTTCAAGAATTTTTAAAAATGTGGCTGATAGAGAAATTTCAGAATGAAGCAACGAAAGAAGCCCTTGAGCTGAAGCCCTTTGTGTGCTCTCAGGTATTTTAAAAAGACCATAATTTTGTACAATCCAACCGCTATCAAGCAAATTTTTTATAAATTTTAGATACAAAAGCTGCTTATCATTTTGCGTGCCAAAGACTGCTCCAAGTAGCTCAAAAACGCTCATATTAGCTGTTCCTTGCACATAAGCTTTACTTAGATATTTTAAAATTTCTCCCTCTTCATCGCCGCACTTTATCAGCTCATAAATTTTGCTTTTTTTGAGGTCCTGGTTTAAAAAATCAAGCAAGTATTTCACTAAAATTTATCCTTCATCTGCTCTATTTGCTCTTTTAATACACGTTTTAGCACCTTACCAGTGGCATTTCTAGGCAACTCTTCGGCAAAATAGATACTCTTTGGTATCTTGAAATTCGCTAAATTTTTCCTTAGATGCTCTCTTACTGTTTTTTCATCAAGATCCATGCCATCTTTTACTTGTATGAAAGCGACAACCTCTTCATCGGCATGTACGTCTTTTACGCCAATTACTGCTGTTGCTTCAACTGCTTCAAGTTTGTAAATAACCTCTTCGATCTCGCGCGGATAGATGTTGATACCCTTTGATATAATGAGGTCTTTTTTACGATCAACAATGTAGATAAAGCCTTCTTCATCAACCTTGCCTAAGTCACCAGTCTTTAGCCAACCATTTATGATAGTTTCGTCGGTGATGCTTGGCATACCGTAGTAGCCTTGCATGACACAGTCGCCCTTAATGATGATCTCACCGATCTCTCCGGTTGGAAGCTCCATCATCTCATCATTTACGATCTTCACCTCATAGCCATCAAGCACAGGTCCTACACTTAAAAGCTTTTGTTTATCATATAAATTTGCAGCTACAATTGGAGAACATTCACTAAGTCCGTATCCCTCAACTAACGTTGCACGTGGAAATTTTACCCTAAAGTCATCAATAGTCTGCTTTGCAAGCGGAGCAGCACCACTTACAAATAGCCTAATACAATTAAACCATCTAAAATACCAAGGAATTTTTGCCTTACCGATAGCTGTATAGATAGCTGGTATTCCTAAAAATACAGTTACACGCTTTAGCAAAGTTTGCTTTAACACATTTGAAAACGGAAATACCGACTTTACAAGAACCATCGAAGCGCTCGCAAATATCGGAAGCAACACCATTGCAGTTAGCGTAAAACTATGAAACATCGGTAAAAAGACTATGAAACGATCGCTTTTTTTCACTATAAAACGATCATGAGCTCCAATTAAATTTGAAAAGATATTTTTATAGCTTATCATCGCACCTTTTGGCTTGCCAGTAGTGCCTGAAGTGTAAATTATATGCATTAAATCATCTATTACCGGATACTTTGTGATACTAAGAGCGTATTTATGATTTAGAGTTTCTGTAAAATTTATGTTTTTAACGAGCCCATTATTTTCATAGCCCTTGCTCATATCCTCTTTTGAAATTTGAGGTGTTGAAGTAAGATACGCGCTCTCGCCATACTCTTCATCAGTGTCTATATATTCATCTTTTGAAGCACTTTGAAGCTTCTTTGGTATTGCACCGATCCAGATTATCTTTCTTAAAGCTTCAAGCTCATTTAATGCGATTAACTCTTTTGCAAGCGAGCTAGACGCAAAAAGCACCTTTGCACCGCAATCATTTATGATATATTCAAACTCGTTTGCTTTTAAAAAAGTATTCATAGGCACTGCAATACCACCTATTGCGGTTATCGCAAGGTATGAGATGATAAATTCTTTCGAGTTTGTAACTGCCATAGCTACTTTATCACCAAATTTTACTCCAGCAAGTTGCAAATAAGCTGCCACTTTATCGACATTTTGCTTTAATTCTCGATATTTTAGCTTCTCTTTTTCTTCAAAAAGAACTACTTGATTTGGATTTTCCTTTGCTACTTTGGTTAAAATTTCATAAAAATTATTATAAGAGTATCGCATTATTGACCCTAACTAAAATGTATATTTAAAAGTCGTACCAAGGATTTGGATCGTACCAGTATCAAATTCCCCTGACATTTTTGTGGCAATACTGTTGGTAATACCTGTAGCACGCTTCTTATCACGGTGTTGATAAACATATCCAAGTGCCATTTCAAGATTTGGTGTAAATTTATAATTTACTCCAAAAGAATATACCTTAGACGTAGTATTTGGAAGCTCTAATCCAGTATGCTTGCTGCTTGTAATGTCTTCATCGTAAGCAAAACCAGCCATTAATCTAAGCTTTTCATTGACATCATAGGCAAGACCTAATCTATACGTATTTGTATCTTTTGCATTTTTAATGACTGGATCATCCATGAATCTTGCAAAAGCTTGATTCGAGTGAGCAGGACCTTTATCTAAATATTCAAAATCATACTCTTTAAATTTAGACCAGTATGTTCGCTCAAAAGCTAGTAAAACAGTTAGATCACTAAATTTATAGCCAGCAGCAAGCACTAACTGAGCAGGAAGCGGTATCTCAACTCTAGTCTTTCCATGATAACTTATAGACGCAAACCGTCCTTTAAAATCAGCATCTGTATGGCCCTTAAGTTCTAAATTTACATTTGAGCGGTAAGTAACAGCAAAGCTTAAATCTTCAATAGGTCTATAAGTAAGCGCGACATTATAGCCATAGCCCATACCATCGCCTTTTATCTCTCTGTAGCCTATTCGTCCAAAGTCACTTGCTATCTTACCTTTTGTGTAAACACCTCTAGCGCCAAGAGCAACGGCAAGTTGATCATTTATGCGGTAAGCCACGGTTGGATTTAGCTCAACAACTTGCAGCTTAAACCTTTTAGCGGTAAATGCGGTAGCTGGATCCTCCCACGATACACCAACAGCAGCAGGAACGGCAAGAGCTAAACCGAATTTCCAGTTTTCATAAATTTCTGGCGTTACAAAACTAAATGTACCAGCTAGTGAGTCAAATTTTTCTGACCTATAGCTTTTGCCACTATCACTTTTAAACTCAAGCTTATTTATATGAAACCAGCCAAGGGTACTTTCTATGTGATGGCGTCCATCTAAAAACATCATATTTGCAGGGTTAAAATATGCCGCATCAGCCCCAAAACTAAAGGCTACGTTACTAGCAGCAAGACCTAAAGAATCAGCACTTTGCTCAGGAACTTTATAACCTCCAGCATTTAGCAAAGTAGATGTTGCAATAATGCTTAATAGCACTTTTTTCATAGTTTTTCCTTTTCGAAATTTCTTAAAATTTTTATCTCGTCTTCCCAAATACTCTCGTCAATCGTCTCTAATATTAAAGGAATTTCGCCTATTTTATCATCATTTATTATATTTTTAAAAGCACTAAATCCAAGCTCACCCTTGCCAAGACTCTCGTGCCTATCTTTTTTCGAGCCAAGCCCAAATTTTGCATCATTTAAATGCATGCCGGATAAAAATTTATAGCCGATGATCGCATCAAATTCCCCCATCGTCTTGGCATAGGCCTCTTTGCTTCTTAGATCGTATCCAGCAGCAAATGCGTGACAGGTATCAAAGCAAACACCAACTCTGCTCTCATCGTCTACTCGTTCTATCAAATAAGCAATCTGCTTAAAACTAAAGCCTAAATTTGAGCCTTGTGCAGCTGTATTTTCGATGACTAGCTTTACACCGCTTGTGCGTTTAAGTGCCACATTCATGCAGTTTGCGATATTATCTAAGCACTCTTTTTCGCTTATTTGTTTTAGATGTGAGCCTGGATGAAAATTTAAAAGCTCTAGTCCAAGTTTGCTGGCGCGATCTATCTCATCCACAAAGGCTTCAAGCGACTTTGCTCTTGCCTCCTCATCTGGATGGCCTAAATTTATCAAGTAGCTACTGTGTGGTAAAACATGCTTTGTGCTTATGCCAGAAATTTTTAGGTTTTCTTTAAACTGCTCTATTTCGCTGATGCTTAGCTCTTTTGCATTCCATTGGCGTTGATTTTTTGTAAAAAGCGCAAAGGCATTTGCTCCTATTTTTGCAGCATTTAACGGAGCGTTAAACACGCCTCCAGCCGCACTTACGTGAGCTCCTATGTATCTCATTTTAACTCTTTTATTATCACTCTTATTTTATTTTTGCTATCTATAAATTTGACGTAGTTGTCGCAAACCTCGTATTTTATAAAATATGAACTTAGATCTTGACTAAAGCCACACTCCGTAGCCGTCAAACCCTTGCCATCATAAATCTTTTGTCTTTGCAAAATTTCTTCAAAAAGGCTCTCATAGTGCGGAGCTAGAAAAAATTTCTCATTAAACTCAGTCTTGTTAAAGCAAGCACTATTTATGCAAATTTTATCTCTTATGTTTATGTTTGCGGTATTTACGCCAGAGCTATAAATTTGCAAATTTAGCTCATTTTTATATTTATGGAAAAATCCAACATCATTTATCTTGACCATCGGAGAAAATAAAGTAACTTGAAAAGCTTGTGAATTTTGCGGTGTTTTGGTAGCTACACAACCTGTAAAAATAAAAACAGATAACAAAGTAAATAAAAAATTTTTCAAAAATTTTTCCTTATTAATCTAA
The DNA here is from genome assembly GCF_902460845.1 of Campylobacter concisus. Lineage (NCBI taxonomy): Bacteria > Pseudomonadati > Campylobacterota > Epsilonproteobacteria > Campylobacterales > Campylobacteraceae > Campylobacter > Campylobacter concisus. The sequence continues at coordinate 138,875 of NZ_CABPVS010000006.1, forward strand.
AATTAAGTATAAAAGAAATATAATCCCAACTTCATAACCGACATGTGGCCCATTCGTCTAGCGGTTAGGACATCGCCCTTTCACGGCGGTAACACGAGTTCGAGTCTCGTATGGGTCACCACTTCTAAAAATCAAAATCTTATCCATATAAGCTTTAAAATATAGTTAATCTTAAATATTATTTTTAATTGTTATTTTAAATTTTTATTGAAATGTGCCGCTTTCAATTAAATGCGTTATTAAAATTTTAAAACCTAGAAAAATTAATATCGCTCCTCCCAAAAAGAGCGCCTTTTTTTCTAAAATTTCACCCATAAATTTACCTATATAAAAAGCAATCAAACTTAATGTAAAGCAGACTACACCGATGATGAGCGAGCTTTGAAAGATATTTATCTCTTCAAAGCTAAGTGTGACGCCAACGGCAAGAGCATCCACACTAGTAGCAAATGCCCCATACAAAATGGTCTTAAATCCTATCTTAAGATACTCACACTCCTCTTTGTTACAGGCCTCTTTAAACATTCTAAAACCAAGAAAGCAAAGTATAAAAAATGCAATAAAATGATCAACCGAGCTTATAAATTTTGCAAAACTAACACCTAAAAGATAACCAAGAAGCGGCATAAGAAACTGAAAAAAGCCAAGCATAAAAGCAATAAATAAAATTTTATTAAGAGCTAAATTTTTATACCTTGCACCATTTGCCATATTTAGTGCCGCACTATCCATACTAAGAGCGAAGCTAAGAAGTAAAAGTTGCATAATCTTCCTTTAAAAAAAGGGTAAATTCTAGTGCAAAAAGATTAAATTTATTTTAAGTGTTTATATATTTTTTGTATGATTTTGCTTTAAATTTAAAAAAGGAGAGAAGATGAAAAGATCTCTTGTTATTCTTTATGGCGCGCTTGCTTTAAATTTACAAGCCACAAATATGGACGATATGATAAACAAAGGCGTCAAAATCGCCACTCACGCATCAAGTGGCGACTATAAAAGCCTAGTTAGCGAGGCGCTAAATGCCGCTATTAGCGAGCTTTCAAAAGATGGCTTTATAAACAATGCTACGGCCAAAATTCCACTTCCAAAAAGCCTTGAAATGGCATCAAATTTAGCCAAAAAAGTAGGTGGCGAGAAGTGGGCGCAGGATCTTAGCAAGTCGATAAACAACGCCGCAACCACAGCTGTACCAAAGGCTGCTGAAATTTTTAGCGAAAGCATAAAAAATATGAGCGAAGCAGATGTCAAAAAGCTCTTTAATGGCGGGAGTGATAGTGTTACAAAGTATTTGCAGCAAAGCTCCAGCCAAAAGCTAAAGGCGGCTTTTACTCCGATAATAGAAAAAATGATGAGTGATAATAGCTTTGCGACTGCCTATAATGGGCTAAATTCTTTCATCGTCGGCTCAGCAAAAAATAATGAAACTATAAAATCGGTAAAGAGCCTAGCTAAAAATTTAGGTGCAAGCGAGTATGTGCCAGATGACGGCGAGGATCTAAACGCATACATCACAAGAAAGACGCTAGATGGGCTATTTAACGTGATGAGCGAGAAAGAAAAGGGGCTAAGAAGCGGCTTTAGCCTAGATAGCGGCAAAAAGGTACTTGACTCGATCTTTAAATGAAAAATTTAAGCGCACAAAACAGAGCTGACATCGCTCTTATCGTAGTTGCCATCGTTTGGGGCGCTACGTTTTTACCCATGGCAAACGCGCTAAAGACAAATGGCGTCTTTGTCATGCTTTTTTGTAGATTTTTTATTTCCGCTATCTTTATGGGACTTATAGCATTTAAATTTTCTAAAATTTTTGATAAAAAAAGTGTAGTTTACGGCACCATTCTTGGCGTAGTTCTCTTTGGCTCATTTGTTGCTCAAACTTACGCTCTAAAGCTTACTTTTAGCTCAAGTGTTGCCTTTATTACAGGGCTTGAGTGTGTGATCGTGCCTTTTATGACAGCACTCATTTTTAAAAATAAAATAACCATTTTTGCTATTTTTGGTGCGCTTATTGCTATTTTTGGGCTTTGGCTCTTAAGTGGCGCTACGCTAGCACTTGGGAGCGGCGAGGCACTTGCCCTACTTTGTGCCATATTTTACGCACTGTACACGAGCTTAAATGGCCACTTTGTAAGAAAATGTGAGCTTTATCTACTCGTATTTGTAGTATTTCTCACCGTCTCTTTACTCTCATTTGTCTTTGCATTTATTGAAGGTAGTGTGGCGCCAAATTACGATAGGGAATTTTTTATAGCAATTTTTATCACTGCATTTATTGGCACCATTTTTTGCTACTTTGTACAAACCATCGCTCAAAGATATACAACAGCCAGCAAGGCAGCTTTATTTTTCTGCCTAGAGCCAGTCTCTGCAGGGCTCATTGGCTACTTTTTTGCTGGTGAGATACTTAGCATCTGGCAAATTTTTGGAGCCATGCTCATCATCTTTGGCGTCATTTTTAGCGAATTTGGCAAGCAAATTTGCTCTAAATTTAAGCTCTAAAAGACAAAAAGCTTCATTTGAGAGTCAATTTTCTCGTCTATGAACTCGCCGTCAAATCTCTCTTTTAACATCGCTAAAACCACCTTTTCATCGTAGTTTTTGGCCCCGTTTATCTCAAGGTGCCAGCAGATATTTTCAGCTGCTTCTTGCACGCTTCGTCTAGCAATCCTTGTCTCGTTTAAAATTTCACTCTTATAAGCGATGCCTTGCTCGTTTAGCCACGCTTCAAGCCTATTTACAACGTTTTTTTGTGAGAGTGTGCGGCCAAATTTTTCAAAAAACGGCTCGAGCAGGTCAGAGCTTCTAGGCTTATCCCAGCCAAGATAGAGCTTTTGCTTGGCGCAGTTTTGAAATTTCAAAAAATCTTCATCGCTCGCAATGGCCGGGCTCATCGTGCAAATGGCGATATCAAAGAGCCTTGCTGGCTTAAATTCTCTCCACGAGCAAACCTCGCTACTTAAATTTGTCACGCCAAATCTCTTTGCGTCCTCGTTTAAAATTTCTATCATCTTCTCTGAGCTATCTATGCCAGTTACGCTTTTGGCGGTTTTGGATAAAAATATGCTCCAAACACCGGTACCACAGCCTATATCAAGAATTTCTTTGCCGCTAAAATCAACTCCCCAAGCTAAGGCTTTAGCAAAAATTTGTTGCTGAATAGCACTTACTTTGCCATCAAACCTTTGGTAGTTTGACGCCTTTTTATCCCATAAATTTTGCATTTTAGCTCCTCTTTTTGGTTATAATTTTAGCAAAAAAGGCTAGAAATGAAAGATTTTATCTACAAAGTAATAATCCCACCACAAGCCATTGATATGCACGGACACATGAATAATGTCTATTATTTCACTCTTATGCAAGAGGCTTCATTTGCACATTCTGCCGCAGTTGGAGACACGGTCGAGGCGCAGTATAAAAGAGGCGAGATCTGGCTCATTAGAAAAAATGAAGCCAAATATATAAAAAGCGCAAAATTGATGGATGAGATAGAAATTTACACTTACACACAAACTGAAGGCAAGGCGACTTCGTGTAGATATTTTGAGTTTAAAAAAGATGGTGAACTAATAGCAACTGGCAAAACCGAGTTTGTCTATATTGATCTAAAAACGAATCGTCCAAAAGCCATTCCAGCTGAGATAATCGCTCTTTACTCGTGATCACACTCATCACAAACGCCTTTTATCACGGCACTTTTTATATTTTTAGCGACGTTTAGATGTGGCATATCGATGTTTGTGACTTTATGACAGATATCGCAGATAAAGTACGCTTTTGCCTCATTTGCTAGTTCGTAGTAGCTTTTATGATTATTTTCGGTTTTTATGACAAGGCCCTTTTTTTCAAAAATTTCTATGCTTCTATAAAAAGTAGTTTTATTTGCATTAAGGCTTTCTAAAATTTCATCATAACTTAATGGAGTTTTGGCATTTTGCAAAATTTCAACGAGCTTTATGCGAAAAGTAGTTGCCTTGATACTATGCTCTTCTAAGAAATTTCTTTCATTCATCCTTGCCCTTTTTATTTTTTGTATATTAACGCTAAAAGTTTTAAATTTCATTTAAAAAGCACTATATTTAGGCTTTTGTTCTTTAAGTTGCAACCAAGTTGCAATCTGCTAAACTTCCGCAATATTTTTTCAAACAAAGGAGAGATGGTGAGAAAGATTTTTGTTTTTTTAGCAGTTTGCGCTTTGTCACTTTTTGCAAAGCCAGTTGTTACGACTAGTATATTGCCTACAAAATTTTTTGTTGAGCAGATCGCTGGTGATACACTAAGCGTAAATACAATGGTTGGCAAAGGTGCTGATCCACACACTTATGAGCCAAAGCCAAAACAGATGAAGGAGCTTGAAAAGAGCGAGCTTTACTTTGCTATTGGTATTGAATTTGAAGATACTTGGCTAGAGCGTTTTTCAAAATCTTTTAAAAATTTACGCATTATAAAAACACAAGAAGGTATCGAAAAGATAGCTATGAACGATGAGCATGAGCATCATGAACACCATGAACATCATGAGCACAAGCATGAGGGTGAGCATAAACATGAACATCACGAGCATCATGACCATGACCACGAAGCTGGCGAACATCATCACCATCATCATGATGGCCTTGATCCGCACATTTGGCTTGATCCAGTTTTAGTAAAAACTCAAGCTGATAATATTGCTAAGGCATTAATAGAGAAATTCCCACAAAATGCAAAGCTCTATGAGGAAAATTTAGCTAAATTTAAAGCTAGTCTTGACGAGCTTGATAGCTTTATCAAAAATACTCTAAAAGATGTTAAAACTCGCGAATTTATCGTATATCACCCATCTTGGGGATATTTTGCAAAACGCTATAACTTAGAGCAAATCGCTATCGAGATAGAGGGCAAAGAGCCAAAGCCAGCTGAGCTAAAAGAGCTCATAGAAGAAGCTAAAGAGCACGGCGTAAAGGTCATTTTCGTGGCTCCGCAGTTTCCAACAAAGGCTGCGAATTTAGTAGCAAAAGAGACTGGCTCAAAGGTCATAAGCATTGATCAGCTCCCAGAAAATTGGCTAGATGAGATGAAAAAAACAGCAGAAATTTTTGCTAAGAGTCTATAAAAAATGTTAGCACGCCTGATTGTCATTTGCTTCTTTGCTATAAATGCCTTCGGGTGTGCTCTTTGCTCGCTTTATAGCCCGACCGCTCACGTGAGCGTAAAATTTGACTCAAACGAAAACAATATCACTACAATTGCTTTTTCATGGACATTTTCACAAAATTTCTCAGAGCTTATGAGGCAAAATTTTGACCTAAATCAGGATGAAAAGATAGATGAAAGTGAGATCAAAAAGATCCGCTTAAATTTACTTGATTATCTTGTGCCAAGGCACTATTTAACGAATATTGAGTACTTTTACAAAGATGAAAATGCTACAAAGCTTGAGCTAAATTTAAAAAAGTATAAACTCTATTTTGATGAGGGCAGATTAAAATTTGATGTTAGTTTTAAGACAAATTTGCTTATCAAAGATGGCTTTGTGGTGTCTGTTGAAATGGACGATAAAGAGGGATATTTTAATTTTAAATTTACACAAAATAACGCATTTTTGGTATCAGATCAGTTTTGGACAATACCAAATCCAAATGCAAATTTAATATTTTTTACATTTTCAAGTAAAGCTGCAGCCAAAGCTCATAATGAAAAGCCTGCATTAAAAGAGCTTCTAAAAGAGCCAAACTCAGTAAATTTTGAAGGTGAAAATTTAAGCCAGATCGATAAAATCGATGAAGCTAAGTTTGATCTTGTTTCAAAAACAAGTCTAAGCATGCTTGATAGATTAAAGCAAATTCTAAGAAATTTTGATCAAAAAAGTCCGCTAACTCTGCTATTTTTAGCGCTCATATCATTTGGTTATGGCTTTTTGCATGCTGCATCTGCTGGACATGGCAAGGTGCTTACAAGCTCTTATTTTGCCGCAACTGGTGGAAGCTACGCCAAAGCCTTTTTCTTCTCTTTAAAGATCGGATTTTTACATGTTGTGGGTGCGTTTATTTTTGTGCTTGCTAGTTTTATGATGTTGCGTGAGATCAGTAGCGATCTGACAAAAGATACAGCAAGCGTTACGACAGCATTTTCTGGCGTTATTATCTTTTTTGTAGCGATTTTTATGCTTTATAAAAAGGTAAAAATTTATCTTTCAAGCAAAAAAGAGTTAAATAAATTTTATATTTTTAGCTCAAGTTTAAGCCAAAATTTGAGTAAAAATACAAAATTTACTAGCGACTGTGGCTGTAATATCTGTACTACAAAAAAACCAAAAAACAAAGAAGAATGGCTGGTTGCGGCTGCTGCGGCACTTATTCCTTGTCCTGGCACGATACTTGTCTTTGTGCTAGCAAATGAGCTAGGCAGCTACATTGCAGGCATTATAAGTGGCCTATTTATGGCGCTTGGCATGAGCGCAGTGATATTTTTAGCGGCTGTTTTTGGAGCCAAGATAAATGAGAACACAAACATTAAGTTAAAAAAGTTTAAAATCTATGCCGAATTTATGGCACTTAGCGTTATGCTTTGGCTTGGACTTTTTATTTTTACTACGACATTTACGCAAAAGAGTCTGTTTTGAAAGAAATTATAAAAATTAAAAATTTAAACTTTAGCTACGATAAACAAGTGGTTTTAGAAGATATCAATTTAGATTATAATAGCGATGAGTTTTTAGCTATCATCGGTCCAAATGGTGGTGGCAAAAGTACGCTTTTAAAGCTTATATTAGGGCTGCTTAAGCCTCAAAGTGGTGAGATAAAGCTCTTTGGAAAAGAGCCAAGCGAAGTCAGTAAATTTATAGGTTATGTGCCTCAAAATTTTCTCTCAAATCAAAGCTTTCCAATGATGGTTTTAGAAGTAGTTTTAATGGGGCTAATAGACAAAAAAATTTTTGGTTTTTACTCGCGAGATGAGAAACAAATGGCTCTTGGTGCCCTTGAGAAAGTTGGCATGAAAGAATTTGCAAGCGCTAGAATTGGTGAGCTAAGCGGTGGCCAAAGACAGCGTGTATATATCGCAAGAGCGCTTTGTGCAAATGCAAAAGTCCTCGTTTTAGACGAGCCAACAGCCAGTATCGACACAAAGGGTCAGGCTGAAATTTATGAAATTTTAAAAAATATAAATGCAAGTGGTGTTGGCGTAGTTTTGGTAAGTCACGATCTAAATATCGTACTAAATTATGCTACAAAAATCGCCTATGTGAGTAAAAATTTACATATTCATAAAACTCATGAAGATACCGCAAAAAGAGAATTTATAGAGCATTTAGCAAAATCTCATAGCCATTTTTGTGACGTCGAGATCGCACTTGGCGAATGTGAGTGCAAAATCAAAAGTAATGTTTTTAAGCTAAAGAGATAAAATGAGTGAAATTTTAGAGTTAAATTTTATGCAAAATGCCTTTATTGCTGGTATTTTAGTGAGTATCATTTGTGGGCTCATAGGCTCACTCGTTGTTATAAATAAAATGACTTTTATCGCTGGCGGTATCGCGCACGGAGCATATGGCGGCATAGGACTTGCCTTTTTCTTCTCGCTCGAACCACTTCTTGGAGCTAGCATATTCTCGCTCTTTTTAGCCCTTATAATCGCCACTATCACGTTAAAAGATAAAACCAACATCGACTCAGTCATCGGTGCTATTTGGGCATTTGGCATGGCTATTGGTATCATTTTTATCGATTTAACTCCAGGATACAATGCCGATCTTATGAGCTATCTTTTTGGCTCTATCTTAGCAGTGAGCGGGCAAGATATAACATTTATGAGTATTTTAGATATCTTATTTTTAGCACTCATTGCCCTTTTTTACCGTCAATTTGTAGCTATTAGTTTTGATGCAGAATTTGCAAAGCTACGCGGTGTAAACACAACATTTTTTCACTATTTATTAGTATGTATGATGGCACTTTGTGTGGTGGCTACGATTCGTGTTGTGGGGCTGATTTTAGTCATCGCTCTTCTTACTATACCGCCATATTTAGCACAAATTTTTGCCAAAAGACTGGGACTGATGATGCTAATCTCTACTATCTTTTCAGTCATTTTTTGCTTTAGTGGTCTATTTATTAGCTTTTATTTTAACCTAACAGGCGGAGCTAGCATAATCTTAGTTGCTTCACTTTGCTTTTTTGCTTTTTGTTTTAAATTTAAAAGCTTACGTCAGTAGCCCTTCTTAACTGATAAAGCGTCCAAAAGACGAAGCAAATAGCTGTGAGATAGACACTAAAAAATAGAGCCAGCCATATAAATTTTATCTCAAGACCAAAATAGAAAACTACTGCGTAAAAAAGTGATCCTTGAAGTATAAATTGCCTAAATCCATTTAGCAAAAAGATGGCCACTGGGCGTTTTATAGCCTGAAGAGTACTGCCTGAGACGTTTATCGTGCCATAAGCTACGTAAGCAAGAGAATTTATACCAAGATAAAGCCCTGCTATCTCCAAAACTGCCGGCGTATCATCAAAAATTCTTATCATATCTTCACTAAAAAATCTAATAAAAACGCAAGCAAATGCACAATAAATAAGTAAAAAAAGAAGCGAAATTTTATAGCATTGTTTAGCTCTTTTAAAATTTTTAGCGCCATAGTTTCTTGAAACGATACTTAAAACTGCTGCAGCCATACCAATGGTCGGCAATACCAAAATTTGCTCTATCCTTAAAACTATACCATATCCTGCTACGGCATTTACGCCATAGTAGCTTATAAATTTTAAAAGTACAAGTGAGCCAAGCGACATCGATAGATAGTTCAAGCAAGCTGGTAGAGCTTGTTTTGTAATCTTTGCCCAAATGCTAAAATTTGGCACAAAATAGCTTAAATTTCTTGGCTCGATCATCTTAGCTTTTTTAACTTTTACAAAAAGATAGATCATGCCCAAAAGCTGAACACTAGCTGTTGCTAGAGCAAGTCCTTTTACACCAAGATCCAAAATGAATGCAAAAAAATAGCAAAAAAATGCATTGATAAAAAGGCCATAAAATAGCCAATCGCGGTAACTTTTTGTATCTCCAAGTGCCACAAGCACTCCGTTTAGAGATTTGATAATCAAGAAAAATGGTGCAGCAAGAAAGATAACACCCGCGTAATCAAGCGCCTCTTTTAAATAGTGATGATCAGCCCCTAAAAAAGTGAGTAAATTTGGTGCTAAAAAATAGCCACAAAACCCCATAAAAATAGCAAATGCTAGCACAAAGATAATTCCATTTGCCGCATAAAATTTAGCCATTTTTACTTTTCCTGCTCCAAGACTATTGCCTATTAGCGCAGTTAGCGCTGAGCCAAAACCAAGCCCAATGCCTACAATACTTAGATAAAGCAAAAAGCTCATAGCCATACCAGCTACGGCAAGGGTAGAAATTTTTGCTGCAAAAAATATGCCGGTAACATTATAAAGAGTATTAAACATCATTGCGGTGCCAGCTGGAAGCGAAAGCGAAATGATGAGCTTATTTAACGGGTCTTTTAGTAAATCCATGGCTTGATTTTACGTTTTTTATCTTTAAAATTTGTAAAGGATAAAATCAATTAAATTTAATAAAAGGCCATTACCCATTAGCATAAGTTAGGATTGATGCTTTTTGGCAATGTATTAAATCTTAGAAAGCTTATTTTTATGTATATAAATTATTTGTATAAAAGAAAATTTATATTTCTATCAGTCTTTGTTATATTAAAAATTTAGTAGGACAAAAATCATAAAAAGCAAGGAAAATACCTTGCTAAATTTTTATTTATATTTTATGCCCATGCCACCAAATTTAAGTGTATTAGCTGTCTTGTTGTCGGTAGTACTTTCGATTAAGGCTTTAACATCTACTAAGCCTGGCAAGCCCCAAACTTGTTTGCAAAGACCGCCTGTTTTTATAGTTATTCCTATCTCACCAGTAGTATTATTTCCAGGACGTACTTCTAAACACTCATCATCTTTTGCTTTTACTGGTGTTTTTACATTTGACATTTTTTTGACAGCTTCTTTAATATCCGAATCAGTAGCAAATTCACCTTGCGAAGTATAGTAAGAACCCAAGTCCGAAATAAGTGTTTGTATGTTTGAAGCAGTTTTTGATATCTCTGCATCATCCCTTGTTGCAGCTAATTTTGGTATAGCAACCGCAGCTAATATGCCCAATATAACGATCACGAAGATCAACTCAATCATCGTAAAGCCTTTTTTCATGACTTCTCCTCCCTGAAATATAAATATTTTCTAAATCGAGCGAATTGTATCATAAATTTCAAAAAAGCAATAAAATAATGTACTATATAAAAAATTAAAAATTTGCCGATATAAAAAAGAAAATTAAAATTTAGGGGCGTTATGAAGAGCGTTATACTTTGTCTATTTATCATCACGATTTCATTTTGTAAATATGAATCCTACAAACCTCTTACGGTAGTAAAATATAATGAAGAAAAGGCTCTGCTTGGTAAAAAACTCTTTTTTGACAAAAGACTAAGCCCAAACGAAAACTACTCTTGCCAAACTTGTCATAACTTGTATTGGAATTTAAGCGGAAGCAACCAAGATAGCATGGAAAAAGGTACTTTAAATCCTCCAACCATATTAAATGCTGCAGCGAATTATCTATTTTATAGCGATGCAAAGATTAGCAATTTAAAAGATCAAGTAAAAGAGTCCATAACTTCTAGAATAGAACTAAACTCGGATAACGACAAGATAGTGGATTCTGTAAATAATATCTCTGAGTACAAAATTTTATTTAAAAAAATTTATAATGACGGCATTAATTTTGATAATATTGCAGATGCAATAGCTGAGTTTGAAAAAGCTGTCTTAAGTGTTGATTCACCATTTGATCGTTTTATATCAGGTGATAACAATGCCATAGATGATAGCGCAAAGAAAGGATTTGAGATATTTAATAATATAGGCTGTGCTGCTTGTCACAATGGTAGAAATTTAGGAGGAAATTTGACACAAGATATTGGTCGAGAAAGAATTTCTGCCTTAGATACAAGTAAAAGATTAAGAAGAGTGCCATCACTAAGAAATATTACAAAGACTGCTCCATATTTATCCCATGGAGAGATAAACGATCTAAAAGAGGCTATAAGCTTTATTAGTAACTACCAGCTAGGATACATTCTTAGCAAAGATGAAATTGATGCTTTATACTCATTTTTTCTGACATTAAATGGTAAAAAGCCTAGGATACTAAATGAGTACTAAACGAATAAAAACCATACTTAGCGTCTTAACAGCTATATTTTTCATTAGTGCGTTTTTTATATATAAAGCAAATATAGCTATTGGTGCAGCTCATAAATTTGATGACGGGATTTTAAATCTAAAATTTATAGACAATGAGATAACTTTTTCTTTGAATAATATTTATGATATCTCAAACTACGACAAGCTCAATGCTGACATAAATTCTTTTGATACAAATTTAAGCAACCTTTCAATACTTAGTGATGAGATGTTGTTATTTCATCAAAATGAAATAAAAAAAGACCTACAAAACATAAGAGATGTATTTAGTAAAAAAGTATTTTTTTTACAAAGATCAGCTTATGTAAACTCATCTATAGATTCTTATATCCAAATAAGTCAATATGAAATACAAAATCTCGCACTTTCAAATAAGCTTGAGCCTATATTTTATGCGATAAAAGGTGCTTTGATGCTTAGTCCTGAAGCAATAGATGATATTTCAAAGCAAATAAAAATGTATAAAAACGAGTATAAAGATAACCAAAAAGCTCAAAATGTATTAGACAAGATACTTTATGCAGCTCAAGCTACAAAAACATTACGTACAATCTCAAATAGTGTAAAAGAGCTACATCTTGATAATCTGATAGAAAATTTTAGAAACAAAATCCTAGAATTTCACTCTGATGAGGTGAATAAGGCAAAAATAGCTCAGAGAATTTGCTTGCTTACATTTATAATATTTTGTTCATTTGGTCTCTATCAAATTAAAATGGCCTCAGAGCGTTTAAGACAGATAAAACTCCTAAGAACGACAGTCGAAAACGATCATAGCTCTATTATCTATTGCGATAAATACAATAGAATTTCATACGTAAATAAAACCTTTGAAGAAAAAACTGGCTACAAGCTAAAAGAAGTAATAGGCAAAAACCCTAGAATACTAAAATCATATATGCACCCGCAAAGCTTTTATGAATCCATAAAAGAGGCTGTGCAAAAATCTCTACCTTGGGAGAGCGATGAGCTTATAAGCAGAACAAAAAACGGTAATTTTTTATATGAAAAGGTAAAATTTTCACCATTTTTCTTTAAAAATAAATTTGAGGGCTATATAGCGGTAAAACTTGATAGGACTAAAGAGACGCTGATACTAAACGAGCTGACTCAAAAAAATGAACAAATAAAAATACAATCTTCAATCGATAAGCTAACAGGATTTGGTAACTACTTTGCTTTAACTGAAATTTTAGACGCACAAAAAGATGGAGTGCTAATTTGCTTAAGCATTAAAAATTTTAAAATTTTAAGATTCTTTTATCAAACTAAGATTATCGATGCAATGCTAAAAGCAGTTGCTGATACACTAAAGCTTTGTATAGATACTTCTGAGATAAAAGCAAAGCTATTTAGATTTCAAGATGACGCATTTTATATGTGGTATGAAGGCGATAATATCGTAAGAGATATTGAATACATAAGAGAATATTTTGGCTCAAATAGGATAAATATCGCTATTGATGAAAAATTTGAAAATTTACCAGGCATAAAGATGGTATTTGGTGTTTCATTGCCAAACGATACCCCACAAACTAACCGCCTAATGCAATCAGTCCTTGCAAATCAGCTCGCAATAGAAAATGGTAGCAATATTTACTACTATCTAGAAAATGACGCAATTGAGATGAAATATCACAAAAATCAGCTGGCAGTTCAGCTAATTGAAGATGCGTTAGAAAATGATAGAGTCATAGTAGAAGCACAAGGTATCTTTAACTTAGAAGAAAATGAGACCGAAGCAAAGTATTATGAAGTTTTGGTTCGTATAATCGATCAAAATGGCAAGATACACTATCCGGGCGAATTTTTAGATATTGCTATGAAAACTCAGTTATATCCGCAAATAACCAAAAAAGTTATAGCCCTTGCATTTGATTTAGCCAAAAAATATCCAGACTATACATTCTCAATAAATTTATCTAATACAGACATAGCCGACGCTAGTATGAGAGAGCTTATAGAAAATAAACTGATCGAGTGCAAAGATCCTAATAAAATTTGCTTTGAAATGCTAGAGAGCGAAGAGCTTAGCGACTATGTTGCGGTAAATTCTTTTATAAAACGCGTCAAGGGCTATGGATGTAAAATTTCCATTGATGACTTTGGCTCAGGGTACTCAAACTATTACCGAATTTTGGAGCTTGATATAGACACCATAAAGATAGATGGCTCGATAATCAAAAAGCTTCCATTTGATGAAAATGCTAGAGTTCTAGTAGAAACCATCGTAAGCTTTGCAAAAAAGCAAGGCTACAAAATAGTAGCCGAGTTCGCAAGCTCAGAAGAAATTTTAAACCAAATCAAAAATTTTGGAATACCTTACGCACAAGGTTTCTTACTGGGCAAGCCCCGCAGAATGGAATAGTGGCTAAATTTCTATATCTATCCCAACTGGGCAGTGATCGCTGCCTGTGACCTCTGGCAAGATAAATGCGTCTTTTAGCCTATCTTTTAATCCTTGTGAAATAAAGAAATAATCAATTCTCCAGCCGACATTTTTAGCCCTTGCATTAAAGCGATAGCTCCACCACGAGTAAGCGTCCGCTACGTCGCCATTTATAGCTCTAAAAGTATCTATAAAGCCGCTTTTTAGTACCTCATCGATCCATGCTCGCTCGATAGGTAAAAAGCCAGAAGTTTTGGCATTTGCCTTTGGATTTTTAAGGTCGATCTCACGGTGAGCGGTATTTACATCACCACAAAATATCACCTCTTTGCCGTTTTTTACAAGCTCTTTGCAGTAAGCTAAAAATTTCTCGTAAAAGTCCATTTTATAGGCTAGGCGCTCGTCATCCTTTTGGCCGTTTGGAAAATAGATATTAAAAAGTACAATATCATTAAATCTATGCTCCAAAACACGCCCCTCCGTGTCGTCGAAAAAAGCTGCCTTTTGTGTAGAAATTTCAAAATTTGCTAGGCTCATCACGCCAGAGTATCCGGCTCTCTCGCCTGAGTTTACGCTTATATCTTTAAAACCAAGGTTATAAATTTCCTTTGGCACATCACTTTCTTTGACTTTAATCTCTTGAAGCGCCAAAAAATCAGGCCTTATCTCATCAAGCCAACCAAAGCCATCTTTTGTTACAAGTGCTCTAAGGCCATTTACGTTCCAACTAATAAGTTTCAAATTTCATCCTTTTTTTAATTATAATTATGCCAAAAATCACAAAAAGGAAAATTATGAGAAACCAGCCAGAGTATAAATTTTTAAAAAATTTTGGCTATGCAAGAGAGGGTTTGGCTGAAATTTTTAAAAATGAAAAGAGCTTTCGAATAGAAATTTGCATATTTTTATTAGCAACACTATCGCTATTTTTTTGGAATTTTGGCCTTGTTTTTAATCTATTTTTGATCTTTAGCATGGCATTTGTGATAGTTTGCGAGTGCCTAAACTCTGGCTTAGAGCGAGTAACTGATCTTACAAGCCCAGACTATCACGCCCTAGCAAAGGCGGCAAAAGATGCAGGAAGTGCGGCTGTGATGATCGCAAATTTCTTATGTGGCGCACTTTGGTGCGTGGCAATAGGATATAAAATTTGGGGCTAGTATGAATGAAGAAATTTACAAGGCAATAATTGGCGAGAAAAAGGTAGAAATTATAAATTTGCTAGTTAAAAGCTGTGATGAAAATGGCTTTATTGTAGTAAAAATTTCAGAAATTTGTGAAAAGCTAGATGTGAGCAAACCAACCGTTATAAATACCTTTAAGCTACTTGAAGAGAAGAAAATTTTCGAGCGAGTGAAAAATGGAGTTTATAGATTTAAAAATTTATAGTGGCGAGCAAACGCCTGCCACATCTTTTTAACTGATACTCTCAGTAGTGATCATGCTAAATGTCAAGCGGTCAGTTATCACGACTGGGCCTAGACGAATGGCTCATGAACGCCACCTACATTCTCGCCAGATGCATATAAATTTGGTATAGGCATAGCCGTTTGAGAGCTTATGACTTGGGCTTTTGTGTTGATATTTGGCCGCCTATTGTTTGGTGAACCTTTGGCGTGCCATGCTCTGCTTAAAATGGCGGATAGGCTATAAAAGTAAAAAAATAATATAAATCTTCCTATAAAATTTTTAAGTAAATAGCTTTAAAAATATTCACTACGACTTATTTAAATTTATAACTTAGTTGATAAATTTTAGAGTATTTTAGATTTTAGTTTAAGAATAAAATTTAATTTAGAAGGAACGGAGCAAAACTGCTCCGTAAATTATTCAACACCAACTATGATTTGAGTTGCTTTGATAATTGCAGTTACTTTATCTCCTGCTTTTAAAGCTAGACTACTAACTGACTCTCTTGTGATGATAGCTGAAATTTTACTGCCATTTACATCGATAATAACTTCAGCATTTACAGCTCCGTCTTTTATCTCGCTAACAACACCTTTGATTTGGTTTGTAGCGCTAAGTTTGATGCTGTCATCTTTTGAAACGATAACGCTTGAAGCTTTGAATAAAAATATAGCTTTTTTACCAACTTTTAGATCAAGACTCTTCTCGCTATCAACTGTAACAGTAGCTTTTAAAACTTCGTCACCTGCGAGTTTACCAGCGATCAGCGAATTTACCACACCTGTTCTTACTTCAGAAATTTCAACATTTAATTGATTTCTTGCACTTATTGACATTTTGTCTCCTTTTTTTAATTAATTTATGGTGAAATTGTAAGGTAGAATTATTAAGTAAAACTTAAAAATCATTTATGCAAAATTATAATATCAAAAATAAAGATTTTATACTTTTAAATACCCTAGAAATCGCTATTTGAAAAATAAAATCTAAAAACCTAATTTATATTATTTTGAAAAAAATGAGAAAAAATATTACTAACTACTACTTTTAAATATCTATTTTTGTAAAATTCTTGTAAATTTGGCTTTAAAGCTTGGTAAATTTAAAAGTATTTTAATCTAAAGTAATATTTTTAGGTAAAGAAATAAATTATAAAATTTGAAATAGAAATTTGAAAGTTTAAATGCCAGCTTCTAGCATAGCTTCTGCTTGATAATGCGTAATAAGTGGCTCGATGATCTCGTCAAATAATCCCGCAGCCATAATCGCATCAAGGCGATAAAGTGTTAAATTTATACGGTGATCGCTTATGCGGTTTTGCGGATAGTTGTATGTCCTTATCCTGCCAGAACGATCTCCGGTGCCAACTTGGCTCTTTCGCTCACTAGTCTCTTTTGCAAGCCTCTCTTGCTCTTGAAGCTCATAAAGTCTAGCCTTTAGCACCTTCATCGCAGCTTCTTTATTTTTGTGCTGACTCTTGCCATCTTGGTTTGTGACAACAAGGCCTGTTGGTATATGTGTGATCCTAACGGCGCTATCGGTTGTATTTACTGACTGACCGCCATGGCCCGAGCTTCTCATCACATCGACTCTTATATCATTTGGATTGATCTCGATCTCACTATCCTCGACCTCTGGCATAATAGCCACAGTAACAGCCGAAGTGTGCACCCTGCCCTGGCTCTCGGTCTCTGGCACACGCTGAACTCTATGCGTGCCACCTTCAAATTTTAGCCTCGAGTAAGCACCTTTACCTTTTATAAGCACTATGATCTCTTTAAAGCCGCCAGTGTTACCCTCGCTTTGGCTAACGATCTCAAATTTATATCCTCGAAGCTCCGCATATCTAATGTAAGCATTAAAAAGATCTCCAACAAATAGTGCAGCCTCATCGCCACCAGTACCTGCGCGAATTTCTAAAAATATATTTTTATCATCGTTTGGATCTTTTGGAAGAAGTAAAATTTTGATCTCTTCTTCAAGCTTCTCTCTTGAAATTTCTAAATTTTTAAGCTCATCTTTTGCAAGCTCGCCAAGTTCAGTGTCCTCAAGCAGGGCTTTATTTTCGTCGATGTCTTTTAAAATTTCTAGATATTTTGTTGCGGCTGTTGCGACTGGCTCGATTGATGACTGTTCTTTTGAAAGCTTTGCCATCTTTTCGATATCGTTTGCTATATTTGGATCGCTAAGAAGCGTAGAAATTTCATTATAGCGATCCAAAAATGGATGAAGTTTATCAGCAAACATTAAATTTTATAGATTAAGCAGCTTTTAGAGTATTTACCAATTGTGCAAGACGACTAACGCGGCGAGCAGCAGTTTGTTTCTTCAAAAAGCCCCTGCTTACGAAGCTGTGGATGCTTTTGTTAGCAACTTTTAAAGCCTCATTTGCAGCTTCAATATCTTTAGCTTCTACAGCTACACGCACTGCTTTTGTGATATTTTTAAGTCTAGTGCGGTAAAATCTGTTTCTCTCGGTTCTTTTTATAGTTTGTCTAGCTCTTTTTTCAGCAGATTTATGGTTTGCCATAATATACCTTTATTTGATAATTTTAGTCGATGATTATATGAAAACTATAATAAATTTAACCTTAATTTAAGTCATCCTTAATGAAAGTAAAATTTTAGATTTTAAATTAGGTAAATTCTGATAAAATAGCACAATTTTATAATAAAAAGGATAAATTTATGAAACTATTTGGAACGGATGGAGTTCGTGGAAAAGCTGGTGAGAAGCTTTCAGCTCAAACATCTATGCGTCTTGCAATGGCGGCTGGAATTTATTTTAGAAAGACGTCAGCAACAAATGTGATTTTGGTTGGAAAAGATACTAGAAAAAGCGGTTATATGATAGAAACCGCCATCGTTGCGGGGCTGACTGCAGTTGGCTACAACGTCCTTCAAATAGGCCCTATGCCAACACCTGCGATCGCATTTTTAACAGAAAATATGCGCTGCGACGCTGGCATAATGATAAGCGCCTCACACAACCCATACTACGATAACGGCATCAAATTTTTTGATAGCTTTGGCAACAAGCTTGATGAGACGATAGAGGCTGAGATAGAAAAAATCTTCTACGACGATGAGCTCATCGCAAATGCCCAAAAGACGATGACAGAAATCGGTGCAAACAAGAGGATCGACGATGTTATCGGCAGATATATCGTGCAGATCAAAAATTCATTCCCAAAAGAGCTAAATTTAAAGAATTTACGAGTGGTTTTAGACGTGGCAAACGGAGCTGCTTACAAGGTCGCACCAACTGTATTTAGCGAGCTTGGAGCTGATGTCATCGTCATAAACGACGAGCCAAATGGTAGCAACATTAACCAAAACTGTGGCGCACTTCATCCAGAAGATCTAGCAAGCGAGGTAAAAAGGCTTCGTGCCGACATCGGCTTTGCATTTGATGGCGATGCTGATAGGCTTGTAGTAGTTGACGAAAACGGCGAAGTCGTGCATGGAGATGCGATACTTGGCTCACTAGCTGCATTTTTACACGAGCAAAAGGCGCTAAAAGGCGGAGCTATCGTGGCTACGGTAATGAGTAACGCCGCACTTGATGACTATCTAAAAGCTCACAAGATCAAGCTACTTCGCTCAAACGTAGGCGATAAATACGTGCTTGAAATGATGAAAGAAAATGGCATAAATTTTGGCGGCGAGCAAAGCGGCCACGTGATATTTAATGACTACGCTAAAACTGGCGACGGTCTTGTTACCTCAATGCAAGTCGTTGCAATGATGCTTAAAAAAGGCAAAAAAGCTAGTGAAATTTTTGGCGAGCTAAAGCC
This sequence comes from Campylobacter concisus, assembly GCF_902460845.1. Taxonomy (NCBI): domain Bacteria; kingdom Pseudomonadati; phylum Campylobacterota; class Epsilonproteobacteria; order Campylobacterales; family Campylobacteraceae; genus Campylobacter; species Campylobacter concisus. The sequence goes on from NZ_CABPVS010000006.1 coordinate 157,732, forward strand.
ATATCCACAAATTTTACTAAATTTAAAGATCACAGAGAAAAAGCCGCTTGATAAGATAGAGGGTCTAAAAGAGCTTGAAGCTAGCCTTGCAAAAGAGGGCATAAGATCGCTCTTTAGATACTCTGGCACTGAAAATTTGATCAGACTTTTGCTCGAGGGCAAAAATCAAACTTTAGTTGAAAAACGCATGGATGAAGTTGAGAAATTTTTTGTAAAAGCCCTAAATGCGTAAAAGCTTAGTTAAATTTTTCATCGCATTTTTTATCATTTTTATCGTTGATCAAGCGATAAAGATGATATTTATAGATGGTTTTTCGTGGGACGGAGAGTTTTTTTCGCTAGTTCTTACATATAATAAGGGTGTTGCATTTTCGATGTTTGCCTTTTTAGATGAGTGGCTGAAATTTATCCAAATTGCCCTTATTTTAGGCGTTTTTGTCTATCTGGTCGTTGAAAAAAAACTACTTTGCTCGCATGCCATTTGGCTTGGAGCTTTGCTAGGAGCTGGTAGCTCAAATATCACAGATAGATTTGTCCATGGTGGTGTCGTGGATTACGTCTTTTGGCACAAGTGGTTTAACTTTGCAGTCTTTAACTTCGCTGATGTAATGATCGATCTTTGCGTCGTGATGATACTTTGGCAAAGTTTTAGAAAAAGGAGAGAGAGTGGGAAATAATATCTACGTCGCATACGCGCTTTGGCTACTTACTGGCTGGCTTGGAGCGCATAGAATTTACCTTGGTAAATTTATCACTGGCTTTTTGATGATGGGACTATTTTTTATCGGTTACTCTTTGCAAATCATCCTCATTGGCTACTTATTTTTGGCTATTTGGGGCATTTGGTGGCTAATCGATGCATTTTTGGTTGGTGCTTATGTCGAGAAAAATTTACAAAAAGTCGAGCTAAAAGAGAGACTAAAACTAAAAGATAAAGAAGAGGACTTAAAAAGGCTTTATGAGCTTTTTGAGAGTGGTGCGATCAGCAAGGCTGAATTTGAAGCTAGAAAAGAGATACTTTTTAGATAAGGAGACGTTATGGCAGAATATTATCTTTACTTAAAATACCTCCACTATTTGTTTTTCATCTCGTGGATGGCAGTGCTGTTTTATCAGCCAAGGCTCTACGTTTATCACGTAGAAAATATGGACAAGCCAGACTTTGTCAAAGTGGTTGAGGTGATGGAGTATAAAATGTATCACTACATCGGCTGGGTCGCACTGATTGGCTCATTTTTCACTGGCATTTTGATACTTATCGCGATGCCTGATCTTATAAAAACTGGTCACATCCATGTCAAAATTTTAGTTGTCATCTTGATGGCTATCTATCACCTAGACCTTGGACGCTACATGAAGCAGCTCAAAGAAAAACGCTGTAACAAAAGTGGCATCTTCTTTAGAGCTTACAACGAAGTGCCAACTATTGCAATGCTTATCATCATCTGGGTAATGATAGTAAATCCATTTTAAGGGAATTTGATGAAGAAATTTTTAGCATTTATCACTTTGCCAGCGCTCTTGCTCGCAGCTACTCAGTATTTTGAGCCGGTGCAGCTAAAATTTGACAACAGACTATATTCACTAGCATATTCAGCCAAGCCTGTGCCAAATTTATTCACGCAGGAGTATTTGCTCCCTGGCGAGAAACTAGATAGTTTTAGCTACATGCTCTCGCTAAACACGCTTAAATTTGACGCTACGCCAGAGCAAGCAGTCGAGCAAAAGATAAATGATTTAAAAGAGCTAAAGGCAAAAGGGCTAAAAGTGGCTTATAAAAAGGGCTCGCTGGCAAATGAAATTTATCTTGATATCACGATATTTTCAAACCTAAATGGCGTGCCAACAGCCGAGCACTCGATATATCGCTACACCAAACAAAGCGGAAATTTAGTCCTTTTTACCATCCAAAGGCGCGCTTATAAAAAAGAGGGCATTCAAAGATTTGCTACAAATTTCACGATCGAGTCGCAAGATTTTAGCAAAAAAGCCCTAGCCACACCTTTTCCACAAATCATCAATAGATAGACAAATTTGAGTGTAATTTTAGCCTTTGCACTCAAATTTTAAAACCAGACTTAATAAATTTATCTAAAAATAAAACGAATAGTTATATGATAAGCAAAACTCAAAAAGGATAGCCTATGATACATAAAATTCTTATCGCAAATCGTGGTGAGATCGCAGTTAGGATAGTCAGAGCTTGTAGGGATTTACACATTCAAAGTGTAGGAATTTATACAGCGCCAGACAGCGAATGCTTGCATGTAAGGATCGCTGATGAGGCCTATCAAGTGGGCGAAGATCCGATCAAGGGCTATCTTGACGCCAAAGCTATCGTAAAGCTTGCTAAAGAGTGCGGGGCTGACGCGATACACCCAGGATACGGCTTTTTAAGCGAAAACTACGAATTTGCAAAGGCGGTCGAGGACGCTGGGCTTATCTTTATCGGTCCAAAGGCTGAAGTGATCAGAAAAATGGGTGATAAAAATATCGCAAGATACCTAATGAAGAGAAACGGCATACCAATCGTTCCAGGCACGGAAAAGCTAAATGATGAGAGCATGGATGCCATAAAAGAGCACGCTAGACGTATCGGCTATCCAGTCATTTTAAAAGCAAGCGGAGGAGGAGGCGGCCGTGGTATCAGGGAGGTCTGGCAAGAAGAAGATATGCAAGATGCCTTTGAGTCGTGCACCAGAGAGGCAAAAGCATACTTTAACAACGACGAAGTTTTTATGGAGAAGCTTGTCGTCAATCCTCGCCACATCGAGTTTCAAATTTTAGGCGACAACTACGGTAACATCATCCACCTTTGCGAGCGTGACTGCTCTATCCAAAGGCGCCACCAAAAGATCATCGAGATCGCACCTTGCCCTTCTATCAGTGAAAATTTAAGAAAGATCATGGGTGTGACTGCGGTGGCTGCTGCAAAGGCTGTGGGCTACTCAAACGTCGGAACGATAGAGTTTTTGCTAGATGACTACAACAACTTTTACTTTATGGAGATGAACACCCGTATCCAAGTGGAGCACGGCATCACTGAAGAGATCACAGGTCATGATCTTGTCGTTAGGCAGATAAGAATAGCAGCTGGTGAAATTTTAGAGATAGAGCAAAGCGATATCAAACCACGCGGCTACGCGATAGAGGCTAGGATCACGGCTGAAAATGTTTGGGAGAATTTCATCCCAGCACCAGGCACGATCGAGGGCTACTACCCAGCTCTTGGCCCATCCGTACGCGTCGATAGCCACGTCTATAAGGACTACACCATACCGCCATTTTACGACTCACTTATCGCAAAACTGATCGTCAAGGCGACTGATTACGATCTTGCTGTAAATAAGCTTGAAAGAGCACTTGAAGAATTTACAATCGAGGGCGTGCGAACGATCATCCCATTTTTGCTAACGATCAGCAAAAGTAAGGAATTTAGAAGGGGATTTTTCGATACTAGCTACGTTGAGAAAAACTTAAAAACTATCCTTGAAAACACCTATGATGATATGAACAAAGAGCCAAATGACGACCTAGAAGAGGTCATCGTAGAGGCGATAAAAAGATATAAAAAGAAGAGATAAATTTATCTCATTATGGCTTTGGCGAAATTTATCGCCAAGGCTAAATTTCTGCGCAAACTGCGTAAATTTTAGCTCCGTCATTTGCCACAGCATAGAGCCTGCCACCGCTTACTAGCATGATCTGATCTGCGCTAAGCCTAAATTTCTCAAACTCTATCTCTTTTAATAGCAAGCCATCTTTGGCGCTTATCAAAACTGGCTTATTTTTGCGGTTTGCGAGCAAAATTTGACTCTCGACCCAAACAAAATGCTCCGTGCCGCTGGTTTTAAACTTAAACACCACCTCGCCACTTTTTGCATCCACAGCGTATAGATCTCGGCCCTTGCCAGCGGTGCCAAAGTAAAGCACCCCATCATTCAGGCAAACTGGCGTGTAGAGATATGCGCCAAGCTTTAGCCGCCAGATGGTCTTGCCTATCCTTGCGCCCTGCTCTTTGGGTGGCAAATTAGTATTTAAATTTTCATCTTCTGCTTCGCTTTTAAACTCTGCACCACACAAAATTTCTTTGCACTCCATCATAAATGGCGAGCTCATTCGCACGCAAAAACCATCAAATTCATACGTTTTAGCGTCGTTATAAATCTCTTTTATGGGCTACGCGGCTTTACCAAGCCAATTTACCTCATCATTAATCCTTTATAACATATCACATTTAGTGATTGCTAGTTTTCTTAGTTATCTCTGCAAGCTTCTTAAATTTATGAAGATCATGGTCTAAATTTGGTAACAAATGAGCCAAAATTAAAAGCTCTCTGAAATAAATTTGATAAAATTTGCCAAAATTTAGCAATTTTAAGGAGCGATATGTTTTTAAAACTAGATGAGATCGCTAAAAAACTAGATCAAATTTTCTTGCCACTAGAGCAAGAAGGCATGACTGGCATGAGACTTTTACCACAAAAGGACGCTTCGGCGCTTATACAAGCGCAAAAGAGCCTTGGCGTAAATTTTCCAGCTAAATTTACAGAGCTTTTAAACAAATTTGACCTTGGCAATTTTGAAATTTGCAATATCAGTTTTGGCTCCAGAGGCGACTATGCAAGCGAGCTAGTGCGGCTAAATAGCGTAGATGAATTTGGTGGCAAATGGTGGCATGGCGAGGCTCGCCCAGCAAATTTGATAGTTTTTGCCGTGGGTGATCCGTGGATATTTTTGCTTGATTGCACGAGTGGTGCAGTCTATGCGTGGCTACTTGGAGATAAAAAGCTTTGCAGCAGGCGCGTTGCGAGCGACTTTGAAAAATTTTTCACAGCGCTTGCCAGCACCTATATAGCAAGGCTAAATGATGAAGCCCTACCATCAGCCCAGCATATCCTAAATTTTGTCCAAGCAGACGACACAGCACTTTCTTTTTGGCAAGAGATGGCGCAAATTTAGTAAATTTTATAAATTTAGTTTCGATATGTAACACTCATTGCCCAAAATAAAAATATTAAAATATCTTTAAATAAAAATTTTTTCTAGCCGAGCTAATATTTAACTACAAAAAAAGGAAAAAGGAGCAAAAATGAGCGAGTACATCGAACAAACGATGGAGTGGATAAAGAAGACCAACCCAGGTCAAGGCGTCTTTGTCCAAGCTGCGACTGAGGTTTTAAACAGCCTAGAGCCGCTTATCAAAAGAGAGAGCAAGTACCAAAAACACGCGATCCTAGAGCGCATCGTCATCCCTGAACGCACGGTGATCTTTCGCGTGACATACACGGGCGATGATGGCAGACCAAAGGTAAATAACGGCTACCGCGTGCAGTTTAACTCAGCTGTTGGCCCATACAAAGGCGGTCTAAGGCTCCACCCAAGCGTCGATCTTGGCGTGCTAAAATTTCTTGGATTTGAGCAAATTTTCAAAAACTCGCTCACTGGCGTAAATATCGGCGGCGCAAAAGGCGGCAGCACCTTTGATCCAAAGGGCAAGAGCGAGGGCGAGATAATGCGCTTTTGCCAAGCATTTATGAGCGAGCTATATCGCCACATCGGCAACACCGTGGATGTGCCAGCAGGCGACATCGGCGTGGGCGCTAGAGAGATCGGCTATATGTTTGGTCAGTATAAAAAGCTAACTGGCAGATTTGATGGCATCCTAACTGGCAAAGGGCTAAACTGGGGCGGCAGCCTAGCGCGCACAGAGGCTACTGGATACGGACTAGTATATTTCACTCAAAACATGCTAAAAAAAGCTGGACTTGATCTAGAGGGCAAAAAATGCAGCGTCAGCGGTAGCGGAAACGTCGCCATCTACACAGTCGAAAAGCTCTATCAAGCAGGCGCACTGCCTATCACCGTTTCTGACTCAAACGGATATGTCTATGACGCTGAGGGCATCGATCTAGCGGTACTTAAAGAGTTAAAAGAGGTCAAGCGCGCTCGCCTTAGCGAATACACCAAATTTAGACCAAACGCAAAATACGTAAGCGTAAGCGAGTACAAAGAGGGCAGAAACGGCGTGTGGGACGTGCCGTGCGACGGAGCGTTTCCGTGTGCGACGCAAAACGAACTGCACCTAGCCGACATAAAGACGCTCTACGCTAACGGCTGCCGCTTTGTGGCCGAGGGCGCGAACATGCCAAGCACGCTTGATGCAATAAATTTCATGCTCGCGCAAAAAGATTTTTACTTCGCTCCAGCAAAGGCTGCAAACGCAGGCGGCGTGGGTACAAGCGGCCTAGAGATGATGCAAAACGCCGGCATGAGCTCGTGGAGCTTTGAAGAGGTTGACCGCAGACTGCACGGCATCATGAATCATATCTTTGAGCTTAGCTACGAAACTAGCAAGGAGTTTGGCGACGAGGGAAATCTGGTGCTCGGCTCAAATATCGCGGGCTTTCGCAAGGTAGCCGATGCGATGATAGATCAGGGGTATGTGTAGGACTGATTTTGCTCTTGGCTCTATAAATTTACGTCCAAGTTAAATTTGGACGTAAATCACTTTGGTTTTTTAGCTAGAAGCGAGTTTTCTTTTGGCAAGGGATAATTAAAAAATTTATAAATTTAAGCTATAAACGAGCGATTTTTTTATCAAATTTAATCTGCTATTAAGCGAAGTCTAACTTAAAACACTAAATACAAGCACCATAAACTTACAAATTCACAAGAAGTTATCAAATTTACTCTTTAAGGCGAGCTCTTACCTAGTCGAATTTCAGCAAAGCGTCCATGTAATGGTTGGTAGAAAAAGGATGGAGCAAATTCTAGTAAGTAAAAATTAAAATTTGCTCCATTTAATCCACGAACAAGAAAATTTATCGTCAAATTTGGTCGCCACATAAAACCAAGAGTAGTCAAAGCTTTTTGTAAAAAAGTATTATTAAAGCGATACCCCATTGCCAAATTTAGCTAGATATTAGGCAAAATTTAGCTTGAAAACACTCACGCAAGCACTAAAAATTTGTAAGCTCGCAAGAAAGTCGATTTACCTAGATTATTTTCAGCACAACACCCATGCAAACGATAACAAAGCGGGTAAATTCAAACAAGTAAATACCAAAATTTACTAAATTTAAACCAGATCCAAATTTTGCCTATCAAATTTAACCATAAGGTATATCAACCCTGCAAACGCCTTTGTGTAAATTTAACACATATAAAAAGATAGGATTTTTGAAAATAGTTATTTATGAGTTTTTTGTATTAAAATTTAATACAAAAAAGAGCAAGCCCTAGCCTGCTCTTTGTAGAAATTTAACCCTTTTTTGGAGTTACAAGCATATTTACATAACGACCTTCTATCATAGGTTCTTTATCGCGATCAGCTTCATTTTTTATCATTTCCCAGACCTTCTCAAGCATAGCTACACCAGCTTCTGGTGTGCTCATCTCGCGACCCTTTAAAAATACACGAAATTTAACGTGTTTGCCATCTTGCAAAAACTCGCTTGCGTGTTTAACCTTGTAGTTTATATCGTTTTGGGCGATCTTGACAGAGAGTTTTATCTCTTTTATCTCGATGGTTTTTTGCTTTTTCTTGGCTTCTTTTTGCTTTTTCTCTTGCTGATAACGGAATTTACCATAGTCCATTATCTTGCAAACTGGCGGCTTCGCGTCAGGCGCTATAAGTACTAGATCAAGCCCAAGCTTATTTGAGATCTCTAAAGCCTCTTCTCTTGAGATGACACCGTATGCTGTGCCATCATCCCCTACACATCTTACCTCTCTCGCCCTTATGTCCTCATTGAGCAATACTTCATTTTCCTTACTCAAAAATGTACCTCACTAAGTTTCTCCTTCGTTAAATTTATAAATTCCGCCAAGCTCATATCGCTCTGCGTCCTAGCCTGTCTGTCGCGTAGCGCAACGCTCTTGTTTGCTACTTCGTTGTCACCTAGCACGACTATCATAGGCACCCTTTGTTTTTCAGCCGTTCTTATTCTTTTATTTAAACTCTCATTTTTACTTGCAATCTCGCTATCGACATTAATCTTTCTTAGCTCGCGTGAAATTTCTTTTGCATAGTCTAAATGCGCGTCGCTAATAGGCACGATGACAACTTGCGTAGGAGCGATGAAAAATGGTAGCTCACCAGCAGTGTGCTCAAGTAAAATTCCTATAAATCTCTCAAAACTGCCAAGTAAAGCTCTATGAAGCATTACAGGGCGCTGGCGTTCGTTATTTGCGTCAATGTAGCCAAGATCGAAACGCTCAGGTAAGTTAAAATCAACCTGGATCGTACCACACTGCCATTTTCTCTTAAGTGCGTCGGTGATTTTGATATCGATTTTTGGACCGTAAAATGCGCCGCCGCCCTCATCGATGCCGTATTTAAAGCCATTTTCATCAAGGGCCTCTTTTAACGCTTTTGTAGCAGTTTCCCAAATTTCATCCCCACCGATCGCTTTTGTCGGCTTGGTTGAAATTTCCATCTCGTAGTGGAAGCCAAAATTTTCCATTATCTTGCCAGCAAATTTTAAAATTTCTAAGATATTTTCTTTGATCTGGCTTGGCATACAAAAGATATGTGAGTCGTCCTGGGCAAATTCGCGCACTCTGAAAAGTCCGTGCAAAACGCCGCTTTTTTCATGTCGGTGTACCACGCCGTATTCGAAAAATTTAAGCGGCAAATCGCGGTACGAACGGATATCGCTTTGATAAACCTTGATGTGACCCACGCAGTTCATCGGCTTTATACCGTATTCTGTCTCGTCGATCGTCGTAAAGTACATATTTTCTTTATAGTTTGCGTAGTGGCCGCTCTTTTTCCACACGTCGGCTTTTAGTAGCTCTGGTCCGCGCACCGGCTCGTAGCCGCGGTCGCGGTGGGCTTTATATAAAATTTGCTCGAGTTTGGAGCGTAAACGTCCGCCGTTTGGTAGCCAGATCGGTAGGCCGCCGCCGACCTCTTCGTCGAAGGTAAACAGCTTCATCTCGACGCCAAGCTTTCTGTGGTCGCGTTTTTTGGCCTCTTCGATGATACGGATGTGCTCTTTTAAGCTCTCTTTGTCAGCATAGGCTGTGCCGTAAATTCTAGTTAGCATCTCACGGCTCTCATCTCCGCCAAGATATGCTCCAGCCACGCGTGTAAGCTTGAAAAATTTTAAAAATTTAGTATTTGGTACGTGTGGTCCGCGGCAAAGATCTTCAAAATCGCCTTGCAAATAGCTGCTCACTTCACCATCTGGGATTCTTTTTAAGACCTCTTGTTTTAGGTCGTCATCTTTAAATTTATCGCTCATATTAGCTTTGGTTGAGCAGGTTTTTACGATGTCAAATTTCTTCTCAGCAAGCTCTTTCATCTTATCTTCGATTGCAGCTAGATCGCTCTCGCCTAGCTTCGTGCCCTCATCATCAACTCTAAAATCATAATAAAATCCATCTTCTACGTTTGGTCCGACAAAGAATTTCGCCTTTGGATAGAGTGACTTGATAGCTTGTGCCATGAGGTGTGCACAGGAGTGTCTGATAACGTGTAGTGCCTCTTTTGAGTTATCAAAATAGATAGGCTCAGCACTACTCTCACGCCCTGCGATACTTTGAGTATCGACTATTTCGCCATTTAGTTTGTATGCGATGATATCGCTCATTGTTTTTCCTTATATCAAATTGTCTTTTTTACGATAAAAGAACGATTAAGGATTTTATCTAAATGGGCTTTAAGCTAAACTTAATATTTACTAAGCAAATTTTTATAAATTCTTTTTAAATCCACAAGCTTTGATCTATAAATTTATTTATGAAATATATATATTTATATTTAAATATGTAAATCCCTAAATTTAAAGCTTTTTATTTATATAATTTATTATATTTTAAGATTATGCCTGATAATATTTGTTCTTGAAATGAATTTAGCAATTTCTCGTCTTTGCATTATTTAAATTCATTTTTCTCCCGACAATATTTAGTGCTAGGAAGTGGTTAGCCTAGCACTTTTTTTATTCTGCAAAATTTATTAGCGTTGGTCGTACTATCTTCGTATAATCTTTTGTATTTAAAATGATCGATCTATCAAGTAGTCCTGCATTAAATGCGATCTCATCATTTCTTTGTAGTAACCTTTCATCAACTACGATGTGTAAATTTTTATGAAAGCTAAACGGTGGTACTGAACCAAAAACACAATCTGTCAATGCCAAAACCTCATCTGGACTAGCTAGGCTTGCTCTTTTGCCGTCAAATTTTTGCGTCAAGCTATCAAGATTTGCTTGCATATCGGCTGGCAAAATAGCCAAAATATAAGCTTTACCAGCCTTCATCGCTGGCTTTTCATCGCTTAACAAATAATCATTTAGCACATTTTCATCTTTAAAAATTTGCTTAAATTTCTCCTCATCTACCCCTTTTATAGAGCAAACTAGAGCCTTTGCGCCTTGGCTCATCTTTGTTCCCCTAAGTTTTGCCACCTCTTCTGAGGTGGTCGCACTCTCATGATTTAGAACTTTAAATTTAGCTTCATTCTTGCTAAGAAGCTCATAGATCTTATTAAAAATTTGCTTTGACACAGCTCTTTCCTTTAGATAAATTTTAGTTAAAATTATACTGCTAAAACTTACAAAAGGCAGGAAAATGCAAATAAATTTAGACGATGTAAAGATCGAGCCAAGCTGGAAAGAGGTGCTAAAAGATGAGTTTTTGAGTGAAAATTTCGCTCGCATCAAAGAAAATTTCTTAAAAGCAAAGAGCGCTGGCGTCGTCTATCCACCAAGTGCGCTTATATTTAACGCATTTAATCTAACGCCATTTCACGATGTCAAGGTCGTCATCCTAGGCCAAGACCCATACCACGGCGCAAATCAAGCCATGGGATTAAGCTTTTCAGTACCTAGTGGCGTGAGAGTCCCGCCAAGTCTTATAAATATCTATAAAGAGATTTACGCTGATCTTGGCATAAAAGAGCCAAATAGCGGCGATCTAACAAAATGGGCAAAGCAAGGCGTGCTGCTACTAAACTCGACTTTAAGCGTTAACGCTGGAGTGGCAAATTCCCACGCAAGCTTTGGCTGGCAGGGCTTTACTGACGCTGTAATAAAAAAAGTTAGCCAAAATTTACAAAACGTAGTTTTCATGCTTTGGGGCAATCCAGCTAGAGCCAAAGCACCGCTCATTGACGCCAGCAAGCACCTCATCTTAGAGGCAGCACATCCAAGCCCACTGGCTCGTGGAGCATTTTTTGGCTGCCGTCACTTCTCAAAAGCAAATATCTACCTAGCAAACCACGGCAAAACGCCAATAGACTGGGATCTAAATGTAAAAATTTGATCTATTTTTTTAGATCATTTAAAAGTTTGTTTGTCTCTTCAAGCTTTCTTTTGCAAAATTTCTCATCTTTGTTTTGCAAAATTATGGCTTCTTGGCCGCTTTGTCTTTGTTTAAACTCATCAAATTTAAGCTCAAAAAGTCTTAACGCCTTTTCGTCATTTGCAAGTCGCTTGCTCTCTTTGGCATAAAGCTCGTCAAGATAGAGCCTACTTTGCTTTATATATTCATTGCAAACATCGTTTGCATGGACTAAGTTTATGCCAAATAAAATGGCAAAAATAGCGATTTTTTTCATGTTTTTCCTTGAAATTTTTGCGTTATACTAGCCTTTAAGCACTTAAATTTTAAAATGCTTTTTCAAAAAAAGGATAAAAAATGAGACGAAAAGATAGAGAGCTAAGCCGTGAAGATGGCCTAGAAATCATAGATGAATGTGAATATGCGGTAATTTCATGCGTGGATGATGAGGGAGAAATTTTTAGCGTACCGATCTCGCCTGTTAGAGTTGGCGAAAGCATTTTTATACACGGAGCTACCGCTGGCTGTAAAGCAAAGCTACTTCAAGATGGACGAAAAGTAGAGTTTGTCTGCGTTAGTTTTAACAAAGTCCCACATCTAAGCGAAAGCGAGCTAGATGCGATAAAAGACGATGGCAAGGCGCTTGGAGGCAAGGTTTTTACGACTGAGTACAAAAGTGCCATCGCAAAAACTAGAGTTTACGAGATCACAGACGAAGCTAAAAAATATGAAATTTTAAAAATTCTCAGCCTAAAATATACAGCTTATGCGATGAACACCTTTGAAACAGCGGCTCAGTATGGGCTAAAGATCACTAAAATTTATGAGTTTAAGATAGAAAGTCTTAGTGCAAAGGCTAAAATTTTGCCAAAACCAGCAAAGTAAAGGAGTAAATTTGAGCTCACTTGCACTGATGTTTAGACCAAAAAGCTTGGATGAAATTTGCGGACAAAAGGCGGTTAAAGCGGCCTTTTTAAAATTTATAGCCACCGGCAAGATACCGCACTCTATATTTTATGGTCCAGCGGGCTGTGGCAAGACGAGCTTTGCAAGGGCTGTGGCAAGTGGTGCAAACTACGACTTTTATGAGTTTGATGGCGGAAATTTAAAGATAGATGACTTTCGCAAAATTTTAAAAAACTATGAAAACGCTCTAAATAAACCGCTCTTTTTTATAGATGAGATCCACCGCCTAAGCAAAACCCAACAAGAAGCACTGTTAATCCCCATGGAAAACTACAAAGCCCTAGTTATCGGCGCTAGTACGGAAAATCCCTTTTTCACGCTAAGCTCAGGTATCAGAAGTCGTTCTATGCTCTTTGAGTTTAGACCGCTTAGCAGTGGCGACTTTGAGGAGCTTCTTGGCAAGATAAGAGAGCAAATTTCATTTAGCATTGACGAAGAAGCAAAAGAGTATCTCTTTAAAAGTAGCGGCGGCGACGCAAGAGCTATGCTAAATTTACTAGAATTTGCCGTCACGCTTGATGAAAATGTGAGCCTAGAAAATTTAAAAACACTTCGCCAAAACGCCCTAAAAGAGGGGGCAAAAGAGGACGACACGCACTACGAGCTAGCAAGCGCTTTTATAAAAAGCCTGCGCGGAAGCGACGAAAACGCCGTCATCTACTATCTCGCAAGGCTAATAGACTCTGGCGAGAGCGCTGACTTCATCGCTAGAAGGATGGCGATATTTGCCAGCGAAGATATCGGCAATGCAAACCCAAATGCGCTAAATTTAGCCGCAAGCACGCTAAGCATCGTAAAAGAGATAGGCTTTCCAGAGGCTAGGATCATACTGGCTCAGTGCGCCGTCTATCTAGCTAGCTCGCCAAAGTCAAACTCCAGCTACAACGCGATAAATGCCGCCCTAAGATACGTGCAAAGCGAAGAAATTTTAAAAATCCCACCATATCTAAAAAACTACACAAAAGAGAGCAAAGACTACCTTTATCCGCATGATTTTGGCGGCTGGGTCGAGCAAAAATACCTAGAAAAACCGCTCGTTTTTTACAAAAGTAAGGGCATAGGCTTTGAAAAAACGCTAAATGAGTGGCTAGAGAAAATAAAATCCAAGAGCTAAATTTAGGCTTTGCTCTGTCAGATTTATGGAGTAAATTTTAAACGAAATGTAGATGAACGAGCAAAATTTAGTGTACATCGCAAATTTAAAGATAGAAGACGTGCCTTGGAGTAGATTAACGACAACTTATGGCAGAGCAAGCGGATTTCCAGAAATTTTAAACAGCTTTGAGCGGCAATCGGTGAGAAAAATTTGACGCAAAGATTGACTACCGGCAAGTCAAACAGCGGACAAATATGGCAGATCCAGCAAATAACAATGAAGCAAAAAATTTAATACCAAAGCCGCTTGTAACGTGCTTGATAAAATTTTTAGCAAAACTAAGAGCCAAATACGTTTTGTTAAGTTATATCCACACAAGAAAGATTGCAAATTTCTCACAAAAGCCATCTAAAACACGCTTGCCACGAGTAAGCCGAAAACTAACGCGAAATTTTAAACCAAGCTAAAAAATTTTTCTTATTTATTTTAATTTTATATTTTTTTAAATATACTCGCTCTCTAAACTACACCAATGAAAGTCAAGAAAATGCCTACAAATTTTGCTGAAATTTTAAATAATTGCGTTGAGAGTATAAATTCATTTCTTTGGGGTCCATACTTCCTTATTACCCTACTTTGCGGCACTGGACTATTTTTTACTATTAGGCTTGGGTTTGTTCAAATTTTTAAGTTTAAAATGGGACTAAGAGAGCTTTTTGGGAATTTCTCACTTCATGGCGAAGCTGCTGGCAAGGCTGGTATGAGCCAGTTTCAAGCGGTCGCAACTGCGATCGCAGCACAAGTTGGCACTGGCAATCTAGTAGGTGCGACAACAGCCCTTATCATGGGTGGTCCTGGAGCGATTTTTTGGATGTGGTGCGCTGCATTTTTAGGTATGGCTACAAATTTTGCTGAAATTTGCTTAGCTCAAATTTACCGCACAAAAGACGATAGCGGGCACACGATAGGCGGTCCAGCATTTTACATAAGCCGCGGTTTAAAAGGTAAATTGGCAAAAATTTTAGCTGGATTTTTTGCTATCGCTATCATCATTGCGCTTGGTTTTATCGGCAATATGGTTCAAGCAAACTCCATATCAGATGGCTTTAGTGGTGCTTTTGGTATACCACAGTGGCTAACTGGAGCCTTTTTGGCGATAGTTTGTGCAGTCATCTTTATAGGTGGCGTAAAAGCGATCGCAAGAGTAGCTGAAAAGATCGTGCCTATCATGGCGCTACTTTACGTAGGTGTGGGACTAACTATCATATTTTTAAATTTTCAGCAAATTCCAGAAGCGGTCTCGCTCATTTTTAGAGCCGCATTTGATCCTTCAGCAGCTTGGGGTGGGGCGACTGGAGCTAGCATCGCAGCTGCTATGAGATACGGCATCGCAAGGGGTCTTTTTAGTAACGAAGCTGGTATGGGCTCAACTCCGCACGCACACGCTGCTGCAAATGTCAAACACCCAGTCGATCAAGCAGTACTTGGCATAATGAGCGTATTTGTAGATACTTTTATCGTTTTAAATATCACCGTTTTTGTAGTGCTTACTGCAAATGTTATTAGCTTTGAAAATGGCAAAGCAGTCTTTACAGGCATAACCTTGGTACAAGAGGCTTTCTCATCGCATATCTTTGGCAAGGTTGGCGGATATAGTTTCGTAGCTGTTTGCCTATTTTTCTTTGCATTTACAACGATTCTTGGATGGTACTATTTTGCTGAGATCAACGTAAGATACCTTCTTGGGGCAAAAGCGGTCAGAGCTTTTCAAATTTTAGTAGTCGTTTTTGTATTTTTGGGAAGCTTGCAAAAGGTTGATTTTGTCTGGAGCCTAGCAGATATGTTTAATGGCTTGATGGTCGTACCAAATTTAATTGCCATCATCATTTTAAGCCCTATCGTGGCAAAGCTTTTAAAAGATCACGATGCTGGCAAAGAGTATGATGTGAAAGATTATTTAAAATAAATCTTTACCACATCTTTAGAAAATTTACTAATAATTAATTTTTAAATCTCTTGTTTGGGATGTTTTGTTAGAAGTGGTGGCCCCGAATGGACTCGAACCATCGACCACTACCATGTCAAGGTAGTGCTCTACCAACTGAGCTACGGGACCAAAGATTTGGGATTATATTTTATTTTCTATTTTATTTAGCTTAATTCCTTGGTAATTAAATTTATTTATAAGCAGTAAATGTAATGAATAAATTTAGAATTAGCTGACGCTTGCTTCGCAGTTATCGGTAAAGATGAAAACTACCTAAGTCAATATCTGCAACTCACAAGTTATCGCCACAAAAACCTCTTGGCACCCCTAAAGAGCTAAAAATGTGTAAGCTGCCACTATGATGCAGGATATATCGCTGGCCTTAGAGATTACCTTGAATACTGGAAGCCAATATATAAAAATTTATGAAAAGAAGATACTAGAGCAAAAGATCTATGCTAAGAAAAAATTCTTCAAAGATGAATGCAAACCTATAAAAAAGGAATAGGAATTTTTTAAAAAAGGCTAATAAGAATAATACAAAAACTGTTGGTGGACTAGTGGGTTAGAAGTCTAGTTTAAAAAACTAACCAGCTTGTCTTGGTTTTATTATTTAAATCATGATAAGCCCGCTAAAGATAAGTCTAAATTTTTAAATTAAAATCTTTAATACTATAAATTAAAAAAGTAAAAAATAGTAATGTGCTATTTTCCAATAATAATCTTTGCAAGTCTTCCATTTTTTTCATTTATATTAAATTTTACTTCAGCTATTTTTCTGCTTTCTATACCCATTTGGACTATCATTTCTGGATTTTGTATAAAATAAATCATCTTTTGTGCCAAAATTTTACTATCGAATGGTGGCACCAAGAATCCATTTACTCCATCTTCAACAGTTTCTCTACATCCTACGCTATTTGTGGTTATTACTACCCTTCCTATTGCCATGGCTTCCTGCGTACTTCTTGGCACACCTTCTCTGTAATACGAAGGCAAGACAAAAATGGAACTATTCACTATCCGTTCTTTTATATCATTTACGAAGCCAGGATATATAACTACGCCACTATCAAGATAAGGTTTTAGTTCTTCTTGTGTTAATCCAAATGGATTGTGCTCATCAAAACTACCAAATATATAAAATTTTACATCTTTATATTTTTCTTTTACGATTTTAGCTGCCTCTAAATACTCAAATATTCCCTTTTCTGCAAGAAGTCTTGCTATAAAAATAAAACTTATAGGATCAGTAGGTGCTTTAGTATATGAGAATTTATCAAGATCAACACCTATACCACCTAATATATTTATGGACTTTACTTTTATATCAAATCTATCAATCAAGTCCTTTTTATCGTCATTATTTAAAAATATAAGCTCGTCAAGAGATGGTAGTGAAATTTTATACAAAAGAACTTGTATGGTTTTGATAATTTTCGCCTTTATTGTTTGTCCATTTTTATGAACTGTAAAAGCCCCGCCAAGCCCTTCTATCATGCCTACTATTCGTGGCACTCTTGCTATTTTTGCGGCTATAGTTGCAAAAATAACTGGTTTAACAAAAAAAGAAAAAATCGCATCTGGCCTATATTGCCTAAAAAGCTTAACCAAATCATATGTAGCAATGATATCTTTAAATGGATTTAGCCCTTTTGCATTTAAAGTGTGGTCAAACGGTGTTGCACCCAATGAGATTATTTTTTTTCTACTTTCTTCATTGTAGTCACTAACTAAACAGTAGACATCATGCCCTTTTGATACAAGTAGTTTTATAAACTCTTCTCTGAAATTTATCATCATAGACGAGACATTACCGATTATAAAAATTTTCATAGCAACTCCAATCATACGAATCTAAAAATTTCTAAGCCTAATAAATACTTTTTTTGCAAAAACAAAAATTTGAGGACATCCTAAAAATACAGAGCTATATAAAATTTTATAAACAAAATTTCTATTTATTTTAAAAACATATTTTAT
>NZ_CABPVS010000006.1:179207-187669 GCF_902460845.1 Campylobacter concisus
GGGCAAAAAACTTTGAAAATAGTCATTAAAAAGATCTTTTTCTATTAAAAATTTGCGCACTGATTTACTAAAATTAGCAAAATCCTCAAGAGCTTTTTTATTGTTTGAAAAACTATTAGAAAGCGAGTTGAGGTTCGTTCTATAATGATAAAATGGTTTTGCGATATGAGTAATTTTTTTTGCTTCATAAAAAAGTTGTAAATTTACAAAACTATCTTCACAGTGCGAAAAATGCGGAAATTCAACATTTTCATAAAGCTCTCTTTTAACCAATTTATCACACATGGAAACAGAAATTTCATGAGATAAAATAGCTTTTACGAAGTTCAAATTAGACTTTGGATGATTTTTTGTATAAAAAAAACTTTTTACAACGCTTTTTTTATTAAATTTTTTAATATAGTCAAAACAAACTATGTCTGCATAACTTTTTCTAGCTTCACTAATCAAAGAACTTACCATATCTTTATCGACCCAGTCGTCACTATCTACAAACAAAATATATTTACCATTTGAAGCATCCAAACCATATTTTCTAGTAAGACTTGATCCGCTATTTTTTATATTGTTGATAATTTTTATATCATCTCCTCTATTTGGGTATCTTTCAATAATATCCTTCAAAATTTTTATAGAACTATCTGGAGTACAATCATTTACAAAAATATACTCTATATTGTTATAGTCTTGCTCTAAAAGCGTAGTTACACACTTTTTTATATATTTCTCCACATTATAAATAGGCACTATTATGGATATATCATAATCTTTCATTTATATATCTTTATAATTTTCTAAAATTTTTAATAAGTCTTAAAATAAATAGAGTAGTTTGCATAAATTTATTTTCACCCATGGCTATTTGAACTCTATAAAATTCGCAAAGAGTTCCTAGCATATCAATGCTACTAACTCCATCATTTGAAAATTTACCGACAATACTTTTTATAACTTTTATCTTTGCTCCATAATTTGCAGCAGTCAATACAAATAACTGATCTGCTACTATTGGAAATTTTCTTGAATAGTAACCAAGTTTTTGATGAAGACTTGTGCGATATATTGAACCTACAGCATGTCCAGAGATGTAGTGAGCTTGTGCCTTTAGCCATCTTGGCCCACTATTTGGCTCGATTTTGCCATTATTAGTATCAATACAAGCTGTTACTATGTCTACACCATCCCCCATGGCTTTCTTATAATCTTGAATAGCATTTGGATAAAGCTCATCATCAGCACCGATAACAAGATAGAATTCTCCATTACAAGCTTTTATGCCTCTATTTAAAGCATCATAAATCCCAAAGTCTTCGCCCGAAATTACTTTTATATTTATCCCACCAGTATTTTTTAAAATTTCTAAAGTCTTATCGCTAGACGCTCCATCAGAAATGATCCACTCAAAATCTTTATCGACTTGCTCTTGCAGACTTTTTATCAATCTAGGCAAGAATTTTTCTGCATTATAAGTTGCAGTAATTACGCTAAGTTTAGTTGGTTTTTCATTATAGTTTTTATAATAAATTTCTTGCAACACTAATAGGCCTTAATATACACATTGATACTTTCTTAAATACCACTTGATAGTTTTCACTATTCCGCTATCAAAATTCTCATCCGCTCTCCATCTTAGATCATTTTCTATCTTACTCGCATCAATAGCATATCTCCTATCATGTCCGGCTCTATCTTTCACAAATGTGACTAAATCCTTATATGAGAAATTTGAAATCGGTACCTCTTTGTCCAAAATAGTTGTAATGGCATTAACTATTTCTATATTAGTCTTTTCGTTTCTTCCTCCAATATTATATGTTTCACCACTTTTCCCGCCATGAAATACGGCGTCTATTCCCTTGCAGTGATCAAGTACATATAACCAATCCCTTACATTTTTACCATCGCCATAGACCGGTATTGGTTTTTTTACAAGGGCATTTTTTATAATTGTCGGTATAAATTTCTCGTCGTGTTGCTTTGGACCATAGTTATTTGAACAATTTGTAATTACCGTATTTAGTCCATATGTCTCATGATATGATCTAACTATCATATCAGATGAGGCCTTAGATGCTGAATACGGAGAATTCGGTGCATACGGTGTTCTTTCGGTAAATAGTTCATCTGGATCAAGGCCAAGGGTTCCATAAACCTCATCTGTGCTAATATGATGAAATCTCGAGTTTTTATACTCCTCCTTATAGCTAAATGGGCCTTTCATCCAATGTTTATAAGCCACATCTACCAAGGTAAAAGTTCCATTTATATTTGTCTGTATAAATACGTCTGGACTTTTTATTGAGTTGTCCACATGAGATTCAGCAGCAAAATGAATAACACTCTTCACATCATATTCTTTAAATATAAATTCTACCAATCCTCTATTACAAATATCTCCTTTGATAAATTTATAATTTTGATTTTTTTCGCACTCTTTTAAATTTTCTAAATTCCCCGCATATGTCAGAAGATCCAAAATTACCAATCGATAGTATGGATGCTTCTCTAAAAAATACGGCACGAAGTTTGACCCTATGAAGCCGGCACCGCCAGTTACTAAAATGGTGTTCATGTATTAGCTACCTTTAGAAGATATTTCCCATAGCTATTTTTAGATAACTCGTTTCCTAACGCTATTAGCTGTTCTTTTGAAATATACCCCTTTTTATAAGCTATCTCTTCTATACAAGCTATTTTCAGCCCTTGCCTTTTTTCTATTACCTCTATAAAATTACTAGCTTCCAGCAAACTTTCATGCGTTCCGGTATCAAGCCATGCATACCCCCTACCTAAAACCTCTACATATAGTTTTTCTTGCCTTAAATACTCTTGATTTATAGTAGTTATTTCCAACTCACCTCTATCTGACGGCTTAACATTTTTAGCTATTTGCACGACGTCATTTGGATAAAAATACAAACCTATTACAGCATAGTTACTCTTTGGGCTCTTTGGTTTTTCCTCAATGCTTATAGCCTTTTTATTTTTATCAAATTCAACAACGCCATAAGCCGATGCATCATCGACGTAATAACCAAACACAACTCCCTTTTTATCATTTTCTACTTTTTGTTTGCTATTTTCAAGTAGTTTTATTAGACCTTCGCCATATATGAGATTATCACCAAGTACCAAACAAACGTCATCATTTCCTATAAATTTTTCACCTATTATAAAAGCTTCTGCAAGTCCATTTGGATGATTTTGTATGGCATACTGGATATCTAATCCTAAGCCGCTTCCATCTCCGAATATATCCTTAAATCTATCTATATCTTTTGGAGTAGAAATGATCAAAATTTCTTTGATATTAGCAAGCATAAGTACTGACAATGGATAATAGATCATTGGCTTATTGTAAATTGGCAACAACTGCTTAACTATACCCTTTGTGATTGGATAAAGCCTAGTCCCGCTTCCGCCGGCTAATATTATTCCTTTCATTTATGCCACCTATTCATAATATCGCAAATTTTTAATATATCTTCTTCCTTGTGAAAATAAGATATAGGTAAGCTCAAGGTCGTATTATGTATCTCTTCGCTTATTGGGTACTGGCCTTCTATTATGCCCTGCATAGATTTTTGTCTATGTGGTGGCAATGGATAATGTATTTCAGTTTTCACTTCATTTTTAAGAAGATAATTTTTTAGTTCATCTCTGTTTTTATGTCTAACATTGAATATATGATAAACATCAAAATAATCCCTATCCGCAACAGGTTTTATAAACCTATCATCCAAATTTTTTATATAGATCTTTGCTAGCTCTCTTTTATGATTTGTAATTTCATCTAAAATTTCAAGTTTGGCCGATAAAAAGCCAGCTTGAATTTCATCTAATCTTGAGTTATAGCCTAGTTCATCATTATAGTATTTTATAGCAGAGCCGTAGTTTCTAAGAGATCGAAATATCTTTGCCAAATTCTCATCATTTGTAGTGATAGCTCCGGCATCACCCAATGCTCCTAAATTTTTTGTTGGATAAAAACTAAAACATCCTATACCAAAACTACCAACAATTTTGTTCTTAAATTTAGCTCCATGTGCCTGCGCCACATCTTCAATTATCTTTAAATCATACTTATTTGCAATAGAGCAAATTTTATCCATATTGCAAGCCTTGCCATATAGATGTACAACTATAATCGCTCTTGTGTTTTTAGTTATTTTTTCTTCAATCTTATTTGGATCTATATTGTATGTATTTATATCGGGCTCAACCAAAATAGGTTTAAATCCATTTCTAACAATTGCTAAAATGGTTGCTATATACGTATTAGACGGTACTATTATCTCACTATTTTTAGGAAAATTACATGCATCTATTGCTAAGATTAGAGCGTCAAGGCCACTTGCAACCCCTATGCATTGTTTTACATTACAAAAAGAGGCAAAACTTTCTTCAAATTTTTTTACTTGATCTCCTAGAATAAACCAACCGCTATTTAGGAAATCATTAAAACTCTCTTTATACTTATTAAATAACTTTTCATTTGCCAGTCTTAAATTTTCATACTCGATCATTCAATACTCCTCGATAACATAATCATCTTTATTATAAAACTCTGAAGCAAAAACTAATAGAGTAGAGCCTTTCGTAAATTTATCCATAGTGTGCCAATCTTCTGGCTTGAGCAACAAGCACTTTGAAGGGCTATCTAGTAAAAATATTTCTTTTTTTTGCCCGTCATTTACATATACTTCACAACTTCCATCAAGACATATTAAAGCTTGGATAGTCTTTTTATGCCTATGGCCGCCCCTTTTTTGAGTCACGCCATATATGCAATAAAATCTCTTTATCTCAAACGGAAGCAGCTTTTCCATGACGGTAAGCCCGCCTCTTTCATCTTGAAATGTCGGCAAATCGATAATATAAGCCATTCATAGTCCTAAAATATAATTTTTATCGTAAACATTATAAGTATTTCTTATCCATCTTTTAATTTTTATAAGTGGCATCTTCCAACTTTTTTTAAGTTTTGTCGTTCCATGAAAATCATATTTATACCCTAGCTCTTCTAACCGTATTTTTATATCTTCCAAGTGAGATATATATGGCTTATATAAATTTTTTAAATCGAATTTTCTTAGTTTATAATTTCCAAATTCTAACTTGTTATTTTCTAAAAATTTAAAACCATGAAAATGATAAAAAATTAGCTCAAATTCTTTTTTAGAAAGATCATATTGTTGGATATTCCAAGGTGCAACTCCGCCGCCTAAATTTTTTAAAGAGTAGACCCCATTAAATCTATTTAACCAATCATCTAAATATTTTTGATCGCCGAATTTGCCATCTTCAAATCTAGCATAACACCACTCATTACAAGCATTTCTCCACCAGTTTAGTACTTCTATTCCATTTTTATCATTTTTAAAAGTCATAAACTGTACGCAATATATCCCGCTAGTTTTACTTTGATCATATTCTTTAGTATATCTATGCTCTGTTATTAAAACGGACTTTTCATCCAGCTCCTTAATAAGCACGGCCGGATTTGAGAAAAAATATAAATCTGCATCAAGATACGTACAACTACTAAGATTATATTTTTCTATACAGTACTTAATAATCGAGGGTGTACAAGTCCAGCAATATTCGCCTGGTGTTCTACTTTTTTTTATATTTAAAAGTTCATCATCTTCAAATTCTTCAAGCTGAATTATTGTTGCTGCTTCTAATTTTAACTCCTTTAGAACTTTGTAGCTTCTATCATCAAAAGAAAAAATATATAGATGAAATTTATCGCTATTCTTTTTAAGAGACTCATACATAGCTAAGCCACGAGTTAGGTAGTTGCTATCAAAAAGAGTGCAGTAGTTATATGACATTAGAATCCTTTTAAAATATATCCTTTGAAATAGTAATCTTCATATTTTCCGTCTAGGGCATCATACTCTTCGATAACAACGTATCCCTGGTCTTTTAAGAAATGCAGTAACTCATTTTCTTCAAAGAACCAACATGGATAACTAGCATCATAAATTTGAGGCGGAACCATTTGTAGTCTGATTTGTCTCTTTTTCGAAAAAGGAGTTCTATCTATCAAAATAAAATCAAAACTATTTTTTAATATACTCTTCATCAATTCATAAGGCTTTTCAATATACTGTAAAACACTTGATAAAACTAAAATATTTGGATTCTGTTCTTTCTTACAAGTTTCTATATCATAATAGAATTTTAGCCTACTATCTTGAAAATCTTTTTTACCAACGTCAACAAAATGCTTTTGCTCAACAATACTCCAAGAAACTTCATCAATTTCATCTAAGAATTTTTTATTTTGAAAATAAGTGCTTCCTAAACTTCCACCAAAGTCAAGCACCCTAAGCTCTCCTTTGGATTTTACATAAGCATACATTAGTCCAGCTAGTAGTGGCCAAGAATATTGGATCTTATCAAATATTACGCTATCTCTCTCAAAAACAGCTTCTTTGTTTTTAACCTTTAAAAGAGAGGCTCTGACCTTTTGTAATATTTCTTTGCTATCATAGCCAATGGATACCTTTTTGGCTTCTTCCCAAGTACTATAGCTACCCTTCCAGCCGTACTTGTTTGGCCTTAATCTCTTTAGAAGATTAAACAAAATGGGTGGAATTAAACTCTTAATAAATTGTCTCATAATTTAATTAGTCTCTTTACTTTTAATAATATTCTCTGTATCAAATTTGGATTTATTTTCTTAAAAAATATCTCAAATTTTTTTCTAGCAGTTAAATCTTCTTTAATGTCTATTTTATCAATTACAATATTTTTATTTAAATCTATATCAAATAAATTAGTTTTAATCTTACAATGGGTTGCCTGACTATCAAATCCAATATTTTGAACATAGCTTTTTCCTGGATAAAGAGTTAACATGCCATTTAAGAAGGTACTAGCATACCATCTAATAGCCCATGAATTATTTTTTCCTACAATTTGAGACTTTAGCATCTTGACAAATCCATAACTACCATTAAAATCTATCTCTTTTTCAAGTTTTAGTTTCCTTATTTCATCTAATAACTTTTGTCCATTTGGCTCAAAAATACTCCATTTATCACTCCAGGTAGCCCATCCCCAACAATCAGCCCCCTTGATAAAAAAAGTTTCAGGAAGGCCATCTATAGGATAAACATATCCGTGAATAGAGGCAACTCTTGGCTCGCCTTTGTATAGCTCTAATCCTTTATTCATAAAACTTAAAAAATAAGGACTTGTGATCAAATCATCTTCAAGAACTATTATCTTACCATACTCGTTTACAATCTTTGTAACACCGTCTATTATATTGCTAGCCAGACCAAAATTTCTTTCTCTTTGTATAATGGTAACCTTTTTAAATCCACTTACTTTTTTTATATATTCTCTTACTTCTGCAACTTTTATTTCATCATTTCGACTTTTGGCTGCATCTGAGTATATAAATATTTCACTTTGATTAGCCAGCTCATTAGCTAATAAGGCTTCTAATGTTTGTTTTGTATGATCAAGACGATTATATACAAATAATACTATGGGTGCTAAATCATCCAACTTTAAGTTATCCTTCCGTTTCTGAATCATAATGTATAACTTTTATATTTTTAATAAACTCTTTAGTATAGTTTTTGCAATAAGCACTTTTACTCCATTATATATAAATAGTTAATTTTATATATTTTTAATGCTATTCTGATTGTCTACCATTCTAAAATAACTACTTTTGATTTTTTAAATCTTATCCCTAGTCTATTGTTTTTTATTTTTAGTTCTAAATATTAATCTAGAAAATTATTTAAAAATTCAATAATATTTTACCTTGTTGTTTTTAGTTAAATCTTTCTCAAAATTTATTTCATTATAATTTCCTATATTCTTATTTAAGTAAATCTTCAAACAATAAATCAAAATTATTATTTTGATTATTTTCAACCTCATAATAATAATTTTCAATAATCAAATCTAAATTATCATAATCAGGCTGGTATCCATTTTTTAGAATTTCTAATGCTTTTTTGCAATCATCATCATTTTTTATATCAAAAACCCCATTTACTTTGGTTAAAGCCGATGTGTTTTGAGAAAAAGCAATAAAAGGCTTTTTCATTATTAAAGACTCAAAAAATATAGTTCCATTTATAGATGAAGCAGCAATTGAGTTTTCTAAAAGAAGTCTACTAGATATATTGCTTTTTATCAAATATGTATTTGGTAAATTTTTAATCTCATCATAAAATCTTTTTGTTTTAAACTTATGTAAAGTAGCTAAAAAATAATACGTTGTTTTATTGTTTAGATTTTGATGCTGATGAGGATGTTCTTTTACATACAATTTCCATCCATTTGGCAAATTTTGAGATATTGTCTTTATGGCAACTAGTTGGTTAGCAAAAGTTGTTCTAGCAAGTGTTGCAGCCTCTGGCTCCATATGAAGCGAGTAGTAAACATATTTTTGAGATGGATCAAAATCGATACACAGACTATTATAA
>NZ_CABPVS010000007.1 GCF_902460845.1 Campylobacter concisus
ATTATATTGATAATCAAAAAGCTATTTTTTGATAAAAGCTTATAATTCGCTTTTTACAAACTATTGACATTTGGAATTTATATATTTAATTAATATATTTTTTTCTTAAAAGATAAAATTTCTCATATAAAGTTATATCTTATAAAGATAGTATATAATCACGTAAAAATTTAAATAATACAAAAAATAATAATAAGGAGTAATCTTGGCTAAAGAAGCTGGAGTAGTAAAATTTATTAGTGGCAAGGCGGTCGCTATCGATCAAAACGGAAATGAGAGAGAGCTAAAAGTAGGTGACATCCTTTATATGGGGGAGAGTATCAAGACAAGTGATGCCGCTGATAAAATAACAATTGTTTCAAATAATGGAAAAGAGATTACGATTGTAGGCAATGATACACTTGCTTTAAATCAAAGTACTATAGGTGCGGAAGGCTTGGCAGATGTTAGTGATTTGCAAAATGCTATTTTAAATGGTGGAGATTTAACAAAACTTGAAGAGACCGCAGCTGGTGGAAACACTGCTGCTGGTGGTGGAGATGGTGTTAGCCTAAGTGACGCTAAATTTGCTGAGGGTGGCCACTACTCAAACATTAATGCAACATATAGAAATTTAAGTGATACAAATAGAGCTTTTGCATCATACGATAGCCCAATAAGCGGATACAATGGTGGAGATGATACTATAATCCCAAGCGATCCTCTTGTAACTTTTATAAGCGATCTTAATAACGATGGTACTTTAAGTAGGGTTGAGCATGCACGCGATACAAATTTAAATACATCAAAAGTTCTTATTACAATTCCAAATGATGGCACAGTAAGGGCTGGAGATATACTAAATATCACTATAACTAAGCCAGATGGTAATACTGAAAATAAAACAATTCCTATCACTCCAACTATCATAAGCAATGGTTATCAGTTTGATGCACCAATACAGACTGGCAAAATTTCAAAAGTTGATGCAACTATTACAAATTTCCAAGGAAATGTTAGTGGTAGAAGTGAAGATAGCGTAACTTCAAGTGGCTTTAGTGCTCCAGAGGTTAAATTTACAGAAGATAACAGCCCTGATAATAATCTATTAACATATACTGAAAATGCTAAAGACGGCAAATTAAATGAAACTCCAGTCCTTATAACTGTAAAGGATGTGATTGTTGGAGATGTGCTTCACGTGACTTTGACAAAACCTGATGGCAAAACTGAGGTTAGAGATGTACCTATCGATCAAGACATAATAAATAATGGATATAAGATAGACAATATGCCAGTTGAACATAACGAGCCTTCAAAAGTAGAAGCTTTTGTATCAGATCGTACAAACACAATGAGAAGTGCAACTGCAAGTGACTCTACTACTCTTGATGTAAAACCGACTTTGAAATTTGATGAAGATCTAGACAACAATGGCTATTTATATGATCCAGAAAATAGTAAAGATAATGACTTTAGAAGCACAACAGTAGAGATAACTTTACCAAAAGATGTAGTTGTTGGTGATAAGATCGTTATAACTTATACTGATCCACTAACTAAGCAAGATACAACAAAAAAGATTTCTCTTACACAAGAGATGGTGGATAATCAAAAAGTGAATACA
This sequence comes from Campylobacter concisus, assembly GCF_902460845.1. Classification (NCBI taxonomy): domain Bacteria; kingdom Pseudomonadati; phylum Campylobacterota; class Epsilonproteobacteria; order Campylobacterales; family Campylobacteraceae; genus Campylobacter; species Campylobacter concisus. The sequence continues at coordinate 1,607 of NZ_CABPVS010000007.1, forward strand.
TCTCTTCCAATATTTCCAGGTGTGAAGACTACTGCTAGTGTTCATGTGGTAGATAAAAACAATGTTCTAAAAAGTGAAGAGTCGGCTCCAGATAGTGTAGAGCCTATTGGTAGAAATTTAGAAATGACATTACCAGAAGAAAAGACTCTTCATGAAATTTCAAGACAAGAGAGTATGGATGAGCATGAAGTAAATGAGACAACAGCTCTTATAAGACTTCCGAATAAAATAGATAATGGTGACATAGTTACACTTACTATAAACGAGCCTACAAATGGCGTTTATACAAGAAATTTCACTATAAATATGAATGATAAAGGTGAGGTAACAAGTATAACAGAGATCGGCAATGGCGGACAAAATTTCCCATTGACAAAAGAGAGTTATAATCAATACTCATTTAAAGTACCAGGCTTTGATCTAAGAAATGGACAAGATACGACTATCAGAGCTAGCATCACAAACATGACACCAGGCAGACATACATCTATAAATGAGTCAGAAGTATCGGCTAGTTTAGAATATGTAAAAAAACCTGAAGTTATCTTTGGAGAGGCTAATGGCACTAGGAGTATGAGCAGAGAGCAAGCTATGAGTGATGGTGATCTTGATAGCACAACAGTTACCATCAAGCTTCCTAAAAATGCAGTAAGTGGAGATAAACTAACTGTAACTATAAAAGAGCCAAATGAAGCTACTGCTAGAGAAATAAAATACATTATTGGAAAAGATAATAATGGTAAGTTCTTTGTAAAAGATAGCGATGGCAATAAAATAGATACAGAAATAGATGGTAGAAGCTTTAAAATTTCTGGCATTAAAACAGCAACTGGTCTAGAAACTAAAGTAACAGCTGAGATAAAAGATAAAGATGGTATTCAGCATGCAGAAGATACAAGCACGGTTACTATCTCAAATATAAACGATATGGCAGTATATTTCAAAGAGGATGCTGACCGTAACGTATCTTTAACGAGAGCAGAGAGTAAGGACCCAGATGGTGACCTACACAAAACGACAGTGGTAGTAAAAGTGCCAAATAACGTTATAGCTGGTGATGTGGTAACTATAAAAATAGATAATGGCACTCCAAAAAAGTATAGTGTTATAAGTAATCTAAATGGAGAAATAAAGTTAGAACATGTAAAAGGCGATGGCACTAAAGAAACTATTACTACAAATTCCACAAAGAATAATGAGATAGAAATTCCTGGCGTAGAGATCATTGCTGGCAAGACCATCAATGTAACTACTGAGACTACCGATGCAAGCGGTGGTAAAAAAGCTGAAGCACAAAATCATAACACTCTTGAAACGCTTAATAATGATATGAAAATCACTTTTGATGAAGATAGTGATAATGATGGCATCTTATATAATGCTGAGGCAAATCGTGATCACAACGAAGACACAACAACAGCAACTATCAAGCTTCCTTCAAATTTTGTTTTAGGTGATAAATTAATAGTAGAGTCACATAACGAAGACACACCAAATAATAAAACAACTAAGACATACGAGATAAAAAAAGACAATAACGGCAAATTGATAGCCAAAAATGGTAGTGAAGAGCTTGATATTACCGATGATGCTGATGGCAATAAGGTGGTCAAATATACACTTGGCTTAACAGAAGATCATAAGACTATCATTAATGCCAAGGTTACTGATAATACTGGTGCTGATAAGGTTGAGACAAATAGCGATATTACGCTTGATGCTCAAGGTAGCGGATCTGGAACAGGCTTTAGGCTATTTATTGATGAGGATAAAGATAGAAACGGAGTTCTAAGTAGAGATGAAGCTATGAAGGATGGAAAATTAAATACCACTTCGGCAACACTTCAAATCCCAACCACTGTAAATAGTGGTGATGTTATAAAAGTCAAAGTAAATGGTGGAGTAGAACAAGAATATACTGTTGTTTCAAATGTCGGCAATCGCATTACTCTAAAATTTCCAGATAATCACACTGAATTACTTCCAACAGATAATAAGCTAAAAATTTCTAATGTTCATATCGATAAAGATAATCCAGCAGTGGTTAAAGCTACTATAAAAGATATTAATACAGGAAGTGAAGTAGTAAAAACAGCTAAAGCTACGCTTCAAGCGATAGACACAAAAGGTATAAAAGTCGAATTTGTTGAAGATAATGCAAGTAGAGACAATGTAATAGACAGAGATGAAGCTATTTTGGACAATGATATAAAAAAGACAATTATAAGCGTTCAGGTGCCGCATAATGTCACAAATGGTGATAAGGTAGCAGTAACAATAAAAGAACCTCAAGCTAATGGTACAACAGGGTCTAGAACCATAACTTATACAGTTTCAAAAACTGCTAATGGTAAAATTTCATTAACAGACGATAGTGATCGTACTCATACTCCACATGAACTAGAAAATAACACTATAAAAATTCCTGGCGTTGCTATGCTTCCGGGTCGTTATACTAGTGCAGAAGCTACTATAACAAATGGTTCTGAGACTACAACTAGTAGCGAAGCAAAAGCTAAACTTGCTCCTTTAAGTGAAGCGGGATTAAGTGTAAGCATAGTTGCTGACAAAAATGACAATGGTATTATCTCAAGAGATGAGTCAGGTAGTAAAATTTCAAAGGTTCATGTTTCTATCCCAGGAAGTGTTGTAGCTGGTGATAAGATAGATGTTAAGATAACAAATCCTGATGGATCTACTGCGACTAATCATTACGAAGTTATGAAAAAAGATGTAAATGGAAAAATTACACTTAAAAATTTAGATGATGGTTCTCAACAAACGCTTGATAGAGATAAGCCACTTGATCTCAATGCTACTATCGCAGTTGATAAAGAAACAAAAGCTGAAGTTACCCTAACTGACACATTTGGTGAGAGCAAAACAGTAAGCGATACGGCACATGCTGAAATCGATGCTATAAGAGGTATCATGTTTAATAAAGATATAAAAACCTCAGAAAATGGCGAAAGATCTACTACGGTTAAAGTTTATCTTAATGAAGATGCTAGAAATGGAGATACAGTAGAGTTTAAATACACTGATCCAGACAACCACCATGCACTAACTAAGACTGCAACACATACTTTATCGGCTGAAGATATAACAAAAGGTGTATTCGAGCAATCATTAGATATTAATGCTAGATCAGCTTATGATTTGGAAGTCAAAGCTACTCTTAAGACCTCGGATTCGGATGGCTTAGAGTCTAAATCTTATGAGCCTTATAAACCACTTCATATAGGCGTTGAAAACTATACGGTTAAATTTGACGCAAGTAAAGACATGAAAGGTGGCAAAGGCAACGATACTTTGGTCTTTGATGGCGACAAAGTTAACTTTAACAATATTTCTAATCTTGATTCAAAAGTGGAAAGCTTTGAAAATCTTGAGCTTAAAGGAAAGACAGAGATCAAATTTAATGTACAAAATATCCTTGATATCACTGATAACCCTGATACGGTGCTTAAGATAAAAGGTGGTGATGTTGATGCTAATGGCAATAAAATCACAAAAGTTGATCTAGATCACAAATGGGATCGTGACTCTAACTACGACGCTAGTGGCTTTAAAGGCTACTCAAGCATAGATCAAATAAATGGAAAAACTATCCATATCCAAATAGACGACAAAATCCACACCGATCTTTAATCCCAAAAATGAGTGCGTAAATTCGCACTCATTTCAAACTCAAACTCACATTATTTTTTAAGTCTTGTTTTACTAATATTTGCTCCTTAAAGGAGAAAATATGAAAAATTTAATAGCCGTTATTATAGTTATTGCTGCACTTGCTTTTGGCGCTTTTAAGTATATAAATTCATTTGTTGCACTTGATGAAAATGTAAATGCAAAGTGGTCACAGGTGTTAAATCAATATAAAAGAAGAGCCGAGCTTGTGCCAAATTTAGTTGAAACTGTAAAAGGCTACGCAGCTCATGAGCAAAAAATTTTTGAAGATGTGGCAAATGCTAGAAGTAAGAGCATGCAAGTAAGCGTTGATGCAAGTGGCCTTAGCGATGAAGCTAAGATGAAAGAATTTATGACAGCACAAAGCTCATTTGGTTTGGCTCTTGGTAGGCTTATGGCAGTTAGCGAGAACTATCCAGAGCTAAAAGCAAATCAAAATTTCTTATCTCTTCAGAGTCAGCTTGAAGGTACGCAAAACCGCATAAGCGTAGCAATGCATGATTATATCGAAGCTGTAAAAGAGTATAACGTAGCCCTTAGAAGCTTTCCAAATAAATTTATAGCAAGTGCTTTTTATCCTGAGCTAAAGCCAAAACAAAATCTTGAAATAAGCAACGAAGAGAAGATAAATCCAAAAGTTTCATTTGAGAAATGATGAAGAAAATTTTTGCTCTTTTATTTTTTACATTTTGCTTTTGTTTTGCCATAAATTTTAAAGAGCAGATAAATGATGAGGCTCAAATTTTCTCTAAAAATGAGAAAGCTGAGCTTTTAAACTTAGTGCAAAATTACGAGCAAAATAGTACGACGCAAATTGCTATAGTGACTCTTAAATCACTAGAAAATAAAAGCATAGAAGAGATCTCTCTTGAGGTAGCTAGAGGCTACAAGCTGGGACAAAAACAAAGCAGCAACGGAGTGCTTTTAATAATCGCTCCAAACGAGAGAAAAGTGCGTATAGAAGTTGGTTATGGGCTTGAAGGTGTGCTAACTGACGCTATATCAAGCCAGATCATAAATGATGTGATAGTGCCTAAATTTAAGCAAGGAGATATGGGCGGTGGCGTGATAAATGGCATAAGAGCCATCATAAAAGTAGCTAGTGGTGAAGAATTTGAAAGTATGAGTGATGATGAAGAGATACCGTTTGGAATAGTTGCCTTTTTTGCTGGCATGATCTCGTGTTTTATCTCTGGCTTTTTAGGTAAATTTTTTATGCGAATTGGCTTTAGTGCGTGTTTTGCAGGGCTTACATCTACGGTATTTGAGCAATTTTTTGGCGTGCAAAATTACTTCATTGTCTTTGCCATTGTATTTATAATATTTTTTATTATTTTAAAAAATGCCTTTAAAAAAAATACTCAAAGCAAAAATGCACATAGTGGCTTCAGACGAGATAGATCAGACTCAAATAGCAGTGGCAGTGGCCATTCAAGCAGTTCAAGAGGTGGTGGCTTTAGTGGCGGCGGAGGCGGTTTTGGCGGAGGCGGGGCAAGTGGCAGCTGGTAAAATCTCATCAAAGATTAGCTTGTAAAGCTTAAATCCTTTAAAATATATAAAAACTTAGGAGCAAAGATGCTAGCTAGCGAACTGCTTAAAAGCCATTTTGCTAAATTTGATCTAGTGGCGGTGCTTAGTAAATTTTTAGAGCAAAGTCATTTTAATAGAGAAAAATTTGATCTACTTAAACAAAATAACTTTAAAAATTTAGATAAAAATATAAAGCAAGAGATAGTTGGTACTACTGGTTTTAAAGAGTTTTTTGACGATAAATTTCAGAGCTTTTTATGCGAGCTTATGCAAAGTAAAGTTTTGATTGTTTCTGGCAAAGAGTATAAATTTAGTGAGCTTGAAATTTATACTTGTTTTGACGCAAATACCTACAAAAGGCAGTGTGAGGCAGGAGAGATTTACTTTCACAACTTTGGCTTTGACATATCTTTTAAAAGCGAGCCATCGCTTTATGGTGGCATTTTAGTAAGAAGCCTAAAGCCCTTAAACGGGCAAAATTTTATCTTTGGGCCAAGAAAATGTGCCTTGCATATCTTAAATAGCAAAATTAGTAATTTAAACTTTGATCTAAAAGAGGTTGATTTTAGAAAAGATGAGATTACTTTTACGTCACGTATTAGATCATTTAGTGATAAAAATCAGCAAGAAAATGATTGTCTTAGAGCATTTACTGCTGAGTTTGAAAAAGCCTTAGAGCTTGATGAAAATTATAAAAAGAGATTAAATGCCTATAAAAAGGGGTGAGATTCATCTTCTTATCGGCTTTTGCGGTGAGAAATTTAGCCCAAAAATGCTAGATAAGAAAGATCACAGAAGAGTAAAAAAATACCCAAATTTAATAAAACAAAACTCATTTAAAATATCTCGCTACTTAAAATTTAAAGCAAAGATGCGAGGTAAAATCTGTCTTTCTCATAAAGAAAATATCGCAGTTTTAGCCATTTCAAAAGAAAAGATTGGAGTCGAAAATTTAAAAAAGAAATTTTAGCTCTAAAATCAATGAAGGATTTTAAGAAATTTATGCTTGATGAAAATGCAAGTGTGGCTTACGCGAGCGGCTTTGTAAAAGGGGCGCAAAGTGATGAGGTGCTGAAGCGCCACAACGCTTTTATCCTAAATTTTGCTGACTCGCTAAATGAGAGCCTAACTCAGGCAAAAGAGCTTGCTCTAAAGCTAAAAATAGCAGCACTTGTGATCGCGTTTTTACTGCTATGGTTTTTATTTTAGTGCGCTTATCTCGGCACCTGTGATGGGCATCATCATCCTTGGTGTGCTTCTTATGCTCTTTATTTTTGCTATTTTTGGCATAAATTTAAGCATTTTTGGTGTATTTGGGCTAATCCTTGCAAGCGCTGTTGGGATTGATTACATGATATTTGCGCTAAATAATAGCCTTAGCGAAAAAGAGCGAATTTATGGGATATTTTGCGCATTTATTACGAGTTTTATCTCGTTTTTCACACTCTCGTTTAGCCAGACCGCCGCTCTTAGCGTCTTTGGACTAAGTGTTAGCCTTTGCGTGCTGATATATGGGCTATGTGCTAGCGTTTTATCTTGTAAAAATATAAAAATTTAGCTTTGTTTTTATGCCACAAGCGTTTTGGCTAGCTCGGGGCTTTGATGGTTTTTGTTATTTTAACTCATTAAATTTCGCGTAGGGGGGGGTTTATAAAAGATAAAATTTATGCGAAAAATATCTCACTTTTTAGGCGAAGCAAGCATAGATAGGCACTTAGCACGCTTTGCTCTCTTACGTAGTTGCGCTCCCCTTTTAAAAGAAGCCTCTCAACCTCGATGTTACCGTCTCTATCGCCAGCCGCAACATATACTGTGCCAACTGGCTTGCTAGCTGTGCCACCACCTGGTCCTGCTATACCGCTAATAGCAAGTGCAAAGTCCGCATTTGTCGTGCTTAGCGTGCCTTTTACCATCGCTTTTACGCAAGGCTCGCTCACAGCTCCGTAAGTATCTAAAATTTCATCCTCAACGCCTAGCCACTCGTGCTTTATGTGGTTTGCGTAGGTTACTAACGAGCCATCAAAGCTAGCTGAGATGCCGCCATATCTTGCAAATTTAGCTGCCGCCAGCCCAGCCGTGCAAGACTCGGCAAATGAAATTTTAAGCCCCTTTTGCATGAGCCTCTTTGCTACAAATTCGATCACATCTTTTTGCGGGATAAATTTTTGCGAAAATAGCGTTTTTACACCTTGTAAAAAGCTCTCGATCTGGCCAAATTTATTACTTTTTGCCCTTACTAGTATCAAATTTGGCAGGATCTGCGCAAGGGTGATATCGACCTCGTAAGTTTTAGCAAGTGGCAGCATAAGGATCTTAGCACTATCAGCGTCAATGTCTATTAGGTGAAAGTAGCTAAAATCAGGCTCGTACTCGGTAAGAAACTCGCCTAGCTCTTCATTTGGATTAGCTTTTATGAGATTTATCTGAGCGTTATTTAGGCTTGCTAAAAAGCTATTTTTAGAGTAGTCTAAGCTATCTTTAAGTGCAAGTGTTGTGCTATCTTTTAGCTCAAGCGAGCCCCCTGTTAGCGTCGCTATGATCTTTGCGGCGATGGCAAAATTTTCATCTGAGCCAAAAATGCTTACAAAGTCGTAATCTTTTGATAAATTTTCGATGATAAAAGGTAGCTCTTTGCTATTTTTTGGAGCAAAACTGACAACTCCAAGCTCGCCAAAATGATCCTCGTAACTTTGAAAAATGTAGTTTAGAAATTCTCTATTTATCTCAAGATCTTCGCCTATTATCAAGATACTTTGTCTCATTTTTAAGCTCCTTTTTTTGCCTCATTATACTATTTTTCAGTGTGATTTAACCAGCACAGGTGTAAAATTAGCAAATTTTAAAATCAAGGTAAAAAATGGACTACAAAGAGACACTTTTACTCCCAGAGACAAATTTCCCGATGCGCGGAAATCTCCCACAAAATGAACCACAAAGACTAAAATCATGGTACGAAGACCGCAAGGTTTATGAAAAAATGAAGAAAAACCGCCAAAATGCGGCTAAAAGCTTCAACATCCACGACGGCCCTCCGTATGCAAACGGACACCTACATATCGGCCACGCGTTAAATAAAATTTTAAAAGATATCATCACAAAAACGCACTATTTTTACGGCGAAAACGTCCGCTACGTGCCAGGCTGGGACTGCCACGGCTTGCCGATCGAGCAGCAAGTAGAAGTTAAGCTTGGCGATAAGAAAAAAGAGCTTAGCAAGGTCGAGATCAGGGAGCTTTGCAGACAGCACGCGAGAGAATTTATAGACATTCAACGCAATGAGTTTAAAACTCTTGGCATCATCGGCGACTTTGAAAATCCATACATGACGATGAAATTTGAGTTTGAGGCTGACATCTACAAAGCACTTTGCGAGATCGCTAAAAAGGGCCTTTTGGTAGAGAGAAGCAAGCCAGTTTACTGGAGCTGGGCGGCTAGATCGGCACTGGCTGAAGCTGAGGTCGAGTACGAGGAGAAAGAGGACTATTCTATTTACGTAGCGTTTGAGCTTGATAGCGACGCACTAGAAAAGCTTGGTGTAAAAGAGGCGAGTGCAGTTATCTGGACGACCACGCCTTGGACACTTCCGGCAAATCAAGCTATCAGCCTAAATCCAGATGAAATTTACGTTCTAACGGCTGAAAATTTAATCTTTGCAAAGCCACTACTTGAGAGTATCATGAAGAGTGGACTAAGCAAAGGTGAGATCAAAAAAGAGTTTAAAGCAAGCCTGCTTGAAAAGGCTCACGCGATAAATCCACTAAACGGCAGAAAGTCTAAAATTTTACTAGGCGATCACGTCATGATGGACGGCGGTACTGGACTTGTTCACACAGCTCCAGGACACGGCGAGGACGACTACTACGTCTGCTTAAAATATGGCTTTAGTGAAATTTTGATGCCAGTTGATGATGGTGGCTGCTACGATGAAAGCATAAAACATCACGGACTATTTAGAAGTGACGTGGTAGATGAGTTTGTCGGTATGCACATCTTTAAAGCAAATGAGAAAATTTTAGAGCTACTTGGCAAAAATTTACTTAGCGTCTCTAAATTTAGACACTCTTATCCTTTCTGCTGGAGAACGCACAAGCCTGTTATCTATAGAGCGACAAAGCAGTGGTTTATAGCTATGGACGAGCCAAAACTAGGTGGCAAAACGCTTAGACAAACAGCACGTGCAGAGCTTGAAAAGGTTAAATTCTACCCAAGCGTTGGCATAAAAAGAATAGGCTCTATGATAGAAAATCGCCCAGACTGGTGTATCTCTCGTCAGCGTGACTGGGGCGTGCCGATCGCATTTTTTAGAGATAAAGCGACAAAAGAAGTTATATTTGATAGTGAAATTTTAGACCACATCGTGGCTATCTTTAAAGAAAAAGGCGCTGATGCGTGGTGGGCGCTAAGCATAGACGAGCTTTTGCCAAAGGGCTCAAAATACAAGGCTGAAAATTTAGAAAAAGTGATGGATATCCTTGACGTTTGGTTTGACAGCGGCTCGACATGGCATGCGGTCTTGCAAAGCGACAACTACGATGCTGGCAAATACCCTGCAAGCATGTATCTAGAGGGTTCAGACCAGCACCGTGGCTGGTTTCAAAGCTCGCTTCTAGTAAGCACAGCTATAAATTCTCACGCACCTTATGAGAGCATCCTAACTCACGGCTTTACAGTCGATGCTAAGGGTGAGAAGATGAGCAAGAGCAAGGGCAACGTCATCGCTCCACAAGACGTGGCCAAAACTCACGGCGTAGAAATTTTACGCCTTTGGGTTGGCATGAGTGATTACTCAAGTGACCTAAAAATAAGCGAAGATATATTAAAGCAAATCAGCGAGCAATACCGCAAAATCCGCAACACAATCCGCTTTTTACTAGCAAACGTAAATGACCTAGAAAGCCTAAATACAGAATTTAACATCCTTGATAAGTGGATCTTAGCACGCGCTAAAAAGGTCTTTGATGAGACGAGCGCTTGCTTTAGAAACTACGACTTTTCAAAGGGCTTTAACATCCTTTTAAATTTCCTATCGGCCGATCTTAGCGGCGTATATCTTGATGTTTGTAAAGATAGACTCTACTGCGACGCAAAAGACGCCCCAAGAAGAAGATCAGCTCAAAGCGCAATGGCGATTATCACAAAGGCACTTTTGCCACTCATCGCTCCAACGCTTACTTACACTGTCGATGAGGTGATGGACTACGCTCCGAAAATCATCAAAGGCGACGCAAAAGACGCGTTTGATCTAGTCTATGAGCCAATCAAATTTGACCTTAGCTTTGAAGATGAGCTGCTTTTTGCCAGCAGGGAGAAATTTAACGAGATCGTAGATGTTCTTAAGAAAGACAAAAAGATAAAATCAACCCTAGAGCTAAGCCTAGAGACCACAAACCACAACATCACAAGCTACGACGAGCGCGAAGTGGCCGATCTTTACATGGTAAGCTCAGTTAGATCTTACGATGATAGCGAGCCATTAGCCGAGTTTGAGCTTGAGAATGATAAATTTAAGATCATAGCAAGCAACCTTCACAAATGCCCAAGATGCTGGAAATTTAACGCTAGCAAAGAAGACGCGCTATGCCCAAGATGCGAAGAGGTCATAAGTGCTAAGTGAGCCAGTAAGCGTAAGCATCATAGTCACAACGATCGCTGCGGTGGTCGTTGTTAGCTTGTTTGGCATATTTTTGGTTAATAAATTTAAAGGATAAAAATAGTGGTAACTTTAAAAGAAGCTTTAAAATTTTCAGCTGAAGAGATAAAAAAATTACGAGCTGAACTTGAGGCAAAGATCATAAAAGAAAAAGAGCTTGGCGCTTATGTCGAGCAGCTAGCAAATTTAGAGATCGCAAAACTAGGCGAGGGCGTACCTATCGCTATAAAAGATAACATCCAGGTAAAAGGCTGGAATGTAACAAGCGCTTCAAAAATTTTGCAAGGCTATGTGGCACCATATAATGCAACTGTCATTGAGAAGCTACTTAGTAAAAATTTAGCTCCATTTGGCCGCACAAATATGGACGAATTTGCGATGGGAAGTACGACTGAGAGCTCATTTTACGGCAAAACACTAAACCCACTAAATCACGCTCACGTCCCAGGTGGCAGTAGCGGTGGCTCAGCAGCAGCAGTCGCAGCCGGCCTTGCAGTAGCCGCACTTGGTAGCGATACTGGTGGCTCGATCCGCCAGCCAGCGGCATTTTGTGGATGCGTAGGACTTAAGCCAACTTACGGCAGAGTGAGCAGATATGGCCTTGGTGCCTACTCAAGCAGCCTTGATCAGATAGGGCCGATCGCTCAAAACGTAGAAGATGCAGCCATTTTATATGACGCGATCGCTGGACACGACCCAAAAGATAGCACGAGTGCAGATGTGCCGTTTGTGAGCGTTAGTGACAAGATAGATGGCAACAAAAAACTAAAAATTTGTGTCATCAAAAACTACGTAGAAAACGCAAGCGAGCAGACAAAAGCTGCTTTAAATTTAGCTATAGAGAAGCTAAAATCACACGGCCACAGCGTAGCTTACACAAATTTTGAAGACTCAAAATATGACGTCGCAGCCTACTACATCATTGCAACCGCAGAGGCAAGCGCAAATTTAAGCCGCTACGATGGCGTGAGATACGGCAGACGTGCAGATGCTAAAAATTTAAAAGAACTATATGTAAATTCACGCTCAGAGGGCTTTGGCGAAGAGGTAAAAAGGAGAATTTTACTTGGTACATTTGTGCTAAGTAGCGGATACTACGATGCTTACTACATCAAAGCGCAAAAAGCAAGAGCGCATATAAAAGCTCAGTATGAGAAAATTTTAGAAGAAAACGATCTCATCTTCATGCCAGTTGCCCCAAGCACAGCTTATAAATTTGGAGCACACAGCGATCCGCTTCAAGCCTATCTAAGCGATATCTACACGATTAGCGTAAATTTAGCAGGCCTACCAGCTATCTCTGTGCCAGTTGGCAAAGATGATCAAAATTTAAACGTGAGCGCCCAGCTCATCGCAAAAGCGTGGAACGAACAGACCTTGATAAATGGTGCCAAGAGCTTAGAAAATTTAATAAAAGGATAAAAATATGAAGATAGTAAAGAGAGCTTTAACATTTGAGGATGTGCTTCTTGTGCCGCAGTACTCTGAAATTTTGCCAAAGCAAGTTGATGTCAAAACCAGGATCAGCAAAAACGTCACGCTAAATATCCCGATCGTCTCTGCTGCGATGGATACAGTGACTGAGCATAGAACTGCTATTATGATGGCGAGGCTCGGCGGTATCGGCGTAATACATAAAAATATGGACATCGAGAGCCAAGCAAAAGAGGTCAAACGCGTCAAAAAAAGCGAAAGTGGCGTCATCATCGATCCTATATTTATAAATCCAGAAGCGACCGTGGCTGAAGCTCTAAGCCTTATGTCAGATCTTCATATTTCAGGCGTTCCAGTCATCGACAAGGACCGTAAACTAATAGGAATTTTAACAAATCGCGATCTTAGATTTGAAACAAATATGAGCACTTTGGTAAAAGACCGCATGACAAAAGCACCGCTCATCACTGCACCAAAAGGTTGCACACTTGATGATGCGGAGAAAATTTTCTCTCAAAATAGAGTTGAGAAGCTACCTATCGTCGATAAAGATGGCAGACTTGATGGGCTTATCACCATAAAAGACCTAAAAAAACGTAAAGAGTATCCAAATGCAAACAAAGATAGCTACGGCAGACTTCGCGTGGCTGCGGCTATTGGCGTGGGTCAGATTGACCGTGCTAAAGCACTAGTTGATGCTGGCGTAGACGTCATTGTCATCGACTCGGCTCACGGCCACTCAAAGGGTATCATTGATACTTTAAAAGAGGTGAAAGCAAATTTCAAGGTTGACGTTGTAGCTGGTAATATCGCAAACCCAGCGGCCGTAAAAGACCTAGCAGAAGCAGGCGCAGACGGCATAAAAGTGGGCATTGGACCAGGATCTATTTGTACCACAAGGATCGTTGCTGGCGTTGGCGTGCCTCAAATTTCAGCGATTGATGACTGCGCAAGCGAAGCAGCGAAATATGGCATCCCAGTTATTGCTGATGGCGGTTTAAAATACTCAGGCGACGTGGCAAAAGCCCTTGCGACAGGCGCTGCTTGCGTTATGGCAGGAAGCTTGCTAGCAGGTTGCGAAGAGAGTCCAGGTGAACTTATAACATACCAAGGTCGCCAGTACAAAGTATATCGTGGCATGGGCTCAATAGGCGCTATGACAAAGGGCAGTTCGGACCGCTACTTCCAAGAGGGCACCGCTCAAGACAAGCTTGTGCCTGAAGGCATCGAAGGCCGTGTGCCATTTGCTGGCAGCATAAAAGATGTGATACATCAGCTAATAGGCGGCCTAAGAAGCGCTATGGGCTATGTTGGCGCAAAAGATATCCCAACTCTTCAAGAAAGAGCTGAATTTGTCGAGATAACAAGCGCTGGACTAAAAGAGAGCCACGTCCACGACGTAGTTATCACTCACGAGGCACCAAACTACAAAGTTAATTAGTGTTAAATCTGCAAACTAGAACTATTAAATTTAACGAGCCACTCTATCTTGAGAGTGGCCGTATACTATCAAATTTCAAGCTTATTTATGAGACTTACGGCACACTAAATGCTGATAAAAGCAACGTTATCGTGATCTGTCACGCCCTAACTGGCTCGCACCACGCAGCTGGCACCTACGCAGGCGATGAGAAAGCTGGCTGGTGGGACGGGCTAATAGGCAGCAAAAAGGCGGTCGATACCGATAAATTTTACGTTATCTGCGTAAATATTTTAGGCTCATGCTTTGGCTCGACCTCGCCGCTAAGCGTTGATAGAAGTAGCGGCAAAGAGTATAGGCTAAATTTTCCAGTCCTTGCCATAAGCGACGTGGTAAAGGCGCAAATGAGGTTATTTAGCGAGCTTGGCATCACAAGGGCAAGAGCCGTGATAGGTGGCAGTCTTGGCGGTATGCAAGCACTTTGCTATGCTATCGAGTTTCCAGAATTTGCCCAAGATATCATAATGCTAGCAAGCACCTACCAGACTAAGCCATGGGCGATAGCGTTTAACAAAATCGCCATCGAAGCCATTTTAAACGATGAAAATTTCAAAAATGGCGAATACGACGTGGAATTTATAAGAAAAAATGGTCTAAAAGGCATGGCTTACGGCAGGATGGCAGGGCACATCAGCTTTTTAAGCCCTGATAGCATGGATGAGAAATTTGGACGAAACTACGTCGAGACTGACGGCCTTTACGAGCTTTCCGGACGTTTTCAGGTAGATCGCTACATGGAGTATAATGGCTACAACTTTCCAAAGAGGTTTGATCCACTAAGCTATCTATACATCGTAAAAATGATGAATATCTTTGACTGTACAAGGCACTATGACAACTTAAAAGACGCCCTTGCGCCGATCAAAGCAAACTTGCACCTAATCGCTTTCAAAGGCGATCTACTCTTTCCGCCATGCTGTATGAGAGAGATTTATGACACACTTTGTGAGATGGGGCGAGGAGAGAATACAAATTTCGTAGAGATAGATAGCAACTACGGCCACGACGCATTTTTGGTCGAGATAGAAAAATTTGATGGATATATAAAAAATATATTAAAAGGATAGAAAATGGAGCAAAAAGAGCAAAGCTTTGAAGAAAAATTAGCACTAGCAGATAAAATTTTAAACGATCTAAATAAAGATGATGTGAGCTTAGAAAATAGCATAAAGCTGCACGAACAAGGCAAAAAGCTACTAAATGAGGCAAGAGAAATTTTAGAAAACGCAAAACTTAGCATAAAGCAGGTGGATGATGAGTAGAATTTGTGCTCTTCAGCTACCAACTCAGCCTTTAAGTGAGGCAAGGCTTGATTATTATCTAAAAATTTGTGCGGACGAAAATGCAAGGCTTGTTGTGCTTGGTGAATATGTGCTAAATAGCTTTTTTAAAGAGCTCATTAGCATGCCAAAAAGCCTTATAAAAGAGCAAAGCGAGCGCAAAAAAGAGGCTCTTTTTGCAATGGCAAAAAAGTATGATCTAAATATCGTTGCACCCATTGTAAATCTAAAAGGCAAGGAAATTTTTAAAAGTCTAGCCAAATTTACCCCAACACAAGTCAAGCTATATGATCAGCAAATTCTCATGCCTTACGCTCACTGGAATGAGGCGAAATTCTTTAATAACACAAGCGATGAGCTAAATTTGCCTATCTTTACCTATGATAAATTTAAAGTTGGCGTCATGTTTGGCTTCGAGGCGCACTTTGATGTGTGCTGGGCCTATATGAGCGCCAAAAAGGTCGATATCGTGCTCGTGCCAACGGCTTGTACATTTTTTTCTCAGGCGCGCTGGGAGGAGCTTTTAAAGGTTAGGGCCTTTACAAACAACGTCTACGTTCTCCGCGTAAACCGCGTAGGAAGCCATAAAAGTGACGATGCGCAGTGGAGCTTTTACGGCGATTCGATGCTTATTAATCCGTTTGGTGAAGTCAAAAATAGGCTTGGTAAAAATGAAGAGATGATGATAGATGAGCTTAGCAAAAAGGAGCTTAGTGAGGCTAGAAGCACTTGGGGTTTTATGCAGATAGAGGCGAAATTTAAAAGATAAAATAAGTCCGTAACCGGATTGGAAAGCGAGCTTAGCAAGAATGAGCGCTCTTTAAAGGAATTTTGGAGTGAAATTTGAAACGAAGTGACGTTGAAAAATATATAAAAGAGAAATTTGACATTTTGGGTGAGCAAATTTTCCCAAAATATCCAAAATTTAGCGTCTTTCGTCACAAGAAAAACAAGAAGTGGTTTGCGCTGCTTATGCAGCTAAGCGCTAGCAAGCTTGGTCTTGAAAGTGACGAAATAATCGAGGTTTTAAATCTAAAATGCAGCCCAGATCTAGCCATGGTGCTAGTTGATGAGCGACAAATTTTTAAAGCATATCACATGAATAAAAAGCACTGGATAAGTGTAAATTTAAACTCCAAAATCTCACAAAAAACCGTTTTTGACCTGATAGATGAAAGCTTTAGCTTAAGCAAATAAAAGCCATTTTTCAGCCTTAAATTTAGTAGTTTTTGTTAAAATCACGAAAAACTTAAGGATAAAATTTGCAAGAGCTAAACAATGATATCAAAAAAGTCCATTTCATCGGCATCGGCGGCATCGGCATCTCAGCCATCGCTAGATTTTTACACGAAAAAGGCCACAAGATAAGCGGCAGCGACATCAAAGAGAGCAAAACGACGCTAGAGCTAAAAGATGAAGGTATCGAGGTCATCACGCCGCACTGCAAAGAGGCGATAAAAGACCAAGACTTTGTGGTCTATTCAGCTGCGATAAAAGAGGATAATATCGAGCTAGTGGAGGCCAGACGAAAGGGCATAAAGTGTTTTTCTAGAAAAGAAATTTTGCCTTATGTGCTTGAGGATAAGTGCGTCTTTGCAGTAGCTGGCGCACACGGCAAGAGCACGACTTCAGCGATGCTAGCAAGCCTAATAGAAGGCTCAGTCATCATCGGCGCCATCTCAAAGCAGTTTGGCTCAAATATGCGCTACGCTAAAAGCGATAACGTCGTATTTGAGGCGGATGAGAGCGACTCAAGCTTTCTAAACTCAAACCCATATCTAGCCATCGTCACAAATGCAGAGCCAGAGCACATGGAGCATTACGACTACGATCTAGCTAAATTTTACGCAGCCTACAAGGGCTTTTTGGAGCGCGCGAGAGTTAGGGTGATAAACGCTGAGGACGAGTTTTTAAGTACGCTTAAGCTTGATGCGATCAGGCTTTATCCAAGCACTGACATCACCGAGCTTACAATGGTTGTAAGAGACTATCAGCCATATACCAGCTTTAATCTTAAAAATTTAGGCAAATTTGAAGCCTTTGGCATGGGTGAGCACATCGCCATAGACGCATCTTTAGCCATCCTTGCTGCGATGCATGAGACACCGCTTAAAGACATCAGAGAAAATTTACTAAATTTTAAAGGCATCAAAAAGCGTTTTGACATCCTTAGCGCAAACAAAAATTTCGTCCTAATCGACGACTACGCGCACCATCCAACCGAGATAAAAGCAACGCTAAAATCAGTCTTTGAATACGCCAAAATTTTAGGCATAAACAGTGTTACAGCGATATTTCAGCCACACCGCTACACAAGACTTAGCACAAATTTACCTGGCTTTAAAGAGTGCTTTAAGGGTGTTGATGAGCTTGTCATTTTGCCAGTTTATGCAGCTGGAGAAAATCCGATTGAAGTTGATATGAAGAGCGAGTTTAGCGAGTATAACCCGATCTTTACAGACAAGGTCGAGAGGGTAGAAGAGGGGATAGAATTTACAGATGAATTTGGCGTGAAAAACCGCCTAAGTGATGGCATTGTAGTTGGCTTTGGAGCGGGCGATATCAGCGTGCAATTAAGAGGCGGATATTAATGGACCTAAGTACTTTTAAGCCTCAAGATGAAAATGAAATTTTAAAAGAGATAAATGAAAAAGAGTTAAGCGAGGATGAAATTTCTACCCTTATAAATTTAGGCAAAAAAGATATCTTAATAGCGCTTGCAAGGTCGCAAAAGCTAAATAGCGCTCAGATAAAAGATATGCTGCTAAATGCCTCGTATATGGCTGTTTGCTTGTTAGTTGAAAAACAAGATATCAGTGAGGTTAAGGCTGAAATTTTAGAAAAGATCGAGCCTCATGCTGAGCTTTACAAAGAGCTAATCACAAAATATAAAGGCGTAAAATGGTAAGAAATTTGATAATAATCGCCGGTGTGATGCTGCTTTTTGGAGCGATCTGGGCGATAAAAGATGAAAAGATCAGCAAAGGCGTTAAAGCGTTTGTTAGCGCGGTGCTTGTAGCGATCCTTGTTTGTGTCTATTTTTATGAGCAAAATTTATCAAAAAACGAGGACGCCATCTCAAAGCTAGTTAGCGATTTTAAACAGGGCAAAACACTAAAATGTGGCGAATACAACGTTAGCGCTGAGAAATTTAACTACGAATTTGGTACGGCGTCATTTTTAGCTAAAAGAGAATTTAGCGATCTCTCAGGCGTCATCGTACCGATAAAAAGTTGTGAGCAATGACTGAAGAGATATTTTTAAAGCTCGATCTGGGCGAGTATTTAGAGAAATTTAACTCTTTTTTAGCAAGGCAAAAACCGCTATTTTTACAAGGTGACAGCAAAATTCACTTTGAAAACATAAACGAGCTTTCCAAGTATGATTTTAAGGCGCCTGAGGAGATAAAAAACCTAGATGACGCGCTAATTAGACTTAGCAAGCAAGCGGTGCTTCATATCAGTGAAATCTACGAGTTTGCAAAGATCATTAAGTATTTTTCATATCTAAAAAAGCAAAAATTTGAAGGTAGGCTTGGCGAGTGGATCACAAAAGTAGAAATTCCTGAAGCGATGAGCACTTTGGCAAATAGTTTTGATGAGAACGGCGAGTTTAGTGACAGCGTGGACGAGAGATTTTACGCGATAAAGCAGGCGTTTAGCGAGAAAAAGCGCCAGATAGATGCCGAGCTTAAAAAGCTCATCTACTCAAAGCACATCACGCCCTATCTAGTCGACACCCAGACGCACTATATCAACTCACAAGAGGCACTTTTGGTACGTGGCGGTTTTAATCACGCCATAAAAGGCACTGTGATCGCTAGAAGCTCAGGCGGCTACTTCTACGTTGCACCTGCAAGTACCGAGCGCCTAAAAAAGGAGCAAAGCGAGCTGCTTGATAGAAAAGAGGAGATCGTTTACGAGCACTGCAAGAAATTTAGCTTGCAAATGGGTAAGAGCTTGCTCTTTTTGAAATTTATAAATAACGCTTTTGATCAGTTTGATGCATATCAGGCGCGCGTAAATTTGGCTAGATCGCGTGACTATGAGTTTGTTTTGCCAAACAGCTCGCACGCTATCAAACTTGAGAAATTTGCCCATCCAGCGCTTAAAAACCCAAAGAGCGTGAGCGTAGATTTTAGTAAAAAAGTGCTTTTAATAACCGGCGTAAATGCTGGTGGTAAGTCGATGCTTTTAAAATCAATCATATCAGCCACGCTACTTGCAAAGTATCTGCTGCCTATGCGTATCGACGCAAACCGCTCAAGCATCGGCTCTTTTAAAGAATTTGACGCGATTATAGAAGATCCGCAAAGTGTGAAAAACGACATCTCGACCTTTGCTGGCAGGATGGTGCATTTTGCAAAGCTTTTTACTAAAAAATCGATCATCATAGGTATCGACGAGATCGAGCTTGGCACCGACTTTGAGGAGGCTGCGAGCTTATATGGCGTCATGATAGAGCGCCTCATCACTCAAGATATCAAAATGATCATCACGACCCACCACAAGCGCCTTGCGATGCTATTAGCTAAAAATCCAGAGGTTGAGCTAGTGGCGGCACTTTACGACGAGGCGGCTCAAAGGCCAAAATTTGAGTTTTTAAAGGGTACGATCGGCAAGTCTTACGCCTTTGAAACAGCGGCAAGATACGGTATATCTCAAAATTTAGTGGCTCAGGCAAAGAAAATTTATGGCGAAGATAAAGAGAATTTAAACGAGATCATCACAAAGACGCTAAATTTACAAACCAAACTTGATGAAGGGATAAAAGAGGTTACGGCAAAAGAGGAGCGACTGGAGCGCTTGCTTGAGGAGCAAAAAGAGCTAAAAGAAAAAAACGAGATCAAGCTAAATGCGACTATTTCGCGCCTGGAAAAAGAGTATTTTGAAGCAATAAATGCGGCAAAAGCGGTTATAAATTTCAAGGATATAAAAGACAAACAAAGGGCGCTAAACGTGGCAAATGAGAAAAAAGCTGCCATTGTTAAGCCTAAAAAAACTGAACGCGAGAGCCTAAAAGTAGGCGATAGAGTGAAGTATGAAAATATCAAAGGTACGGTTTTAAGCATCTCAAAAAATGATGCAATGATCGAGTCAAATGGCATAAATTTACGCGTGCCACTAGAGCTTTTAAGAAAAAATGGCAATGAAGTGGAGCTACCTAAAAAAGGCGGCGTAAGTTTAAGTGTGGATAAGCCAAAAACGGCCTCGCTCTCGATTGATCTGCACGGCATGAGAGCTGACGAGGCGATAGCAAAACTTGATAAATTTATCTCAGATAGTCTTGTTATAGGATTTGACGAGGTTAGGGTATTTCACGGCATCGGTACTGGCAAACTCGCCTTTGCTGTTAAAAATTTCTTAAAAGAGCATCCAAGCGTGAAAGAATTTTTTGATGCACCGGCAAATCAAGGTGGATATGGAGCTAAAATAGTCAGGCTTTAACTTCTTCCCAAAAGTTAAAATTTATTTTAAGGTTGATATAATCAGGGCAATTACACAAAACAAGGGAAGTAACTTTTGAGTAACAAGGACGAGCAAACGGGTAAAAATCTAAACATCACTAAAACGATTATAGGTTTAGTGTTTGTTTTGGGAAGTATTTTTTTAGTCGAAAACCTGGCAGTTTTTTATTTTAAATTTAATAATGCTTCTGCTGAAAATGGTTTTAATCTTCGAAAGAAAGTTGATTATTTGACATATCAATATGTTGATTATTTTAAAAATGTCAGCAAATATGATGTCTCAAATTTCCAATCTTACATTAACGATAGTGCTATGGGTGATGTTCTTTTATTAAAGGATGATAATAAAAATGGATACAAGGTCGTAGCGTCTTCAGATAAAAGAATAATAAATCAAGAGTTTAATGACAAAAGCTGTGGAAATATCTTTGCTCATAATTTCCAAAAAGATTATTTTTGGGCAAAAATTTTGCCAGAAAATGCTGCTCAAGTTTGTATGTTTGTGCCGGTTGGAGAGTATATATTAGGCTTTAAAGGAAAGGTTGATCAACGTATTACTGGTACGCATGATGAGTACTTTTTTGAGTGGCTTTTAAATAATATGGCTTTAACATTCATCTTAAGCCTCGTTGGTGCAATAGTTGCTTTGTCTACTTGTATATGGTACGCGGTTAAATATATAAAAGAAAAAAATAACTATAACGCATTAAAAACAGATACTAAAAAACAGATAGAAGAGCTTGGAGAAAAGCTTTATATCGATCCGATGACTGGACTTTTAAATAAAACAGCATTGGTGCGTGATATTAATAGCTATGAAAATCCTAAAGTAGTGCTTATAGATATTGACGATTTTGGCAAGATGAATGACTTTTACGGTAAATTTGCATGTGATCAGATTTTGGTCAAGATGGCTGATTTGATCAGTGAATTTGCCAAAAACGAGAATATGAAGGCTTACTGTATAGAAGCAGATAGGTTTGCTCTGGTAGAAGATAGCGATAGCTTTATCGATAGATATGAAGATATGGTTGAAGATTTGATAGAAATTTTTAAAGGTCGTATGCTAAGTATAGTAGATGAAGATGGTAGGGAGATAGAAGGTATCGAGATACATAGTACAATAGGCTTTGCTCTTGATAGTGACCAAACGCTAAGAAAAGCAACAATAGCATTAAAAACAGCAAAAGAGCAAGATAAAGACTATGTTTGTTATTTCAAAGGGCTAAATCAAAAAGAGGAATATGCAACTCAAATAGAACGCTCTAAACTGATACAATACGCCACTATAAACAACAATATTGTTCCTTATTTTCAGCCGATAGTTAATGACCAAAAGGTACCTGTAAAATACGAATGCTTGATAAGACTTTTAGATAGAGGCGACGTTATATCACCAAATGTCTTTTTAGATATCTCAAAGCGCATTAAGCGTTATGCTGATCTTGAGAAACAACTCATTGTAAAGTGTTTTAAGCAGCTTGTAGAGGATAAGAATTTAGTACTTTCTATAAATTTAAGCAGTAGAGATATGATCGATGGTGATGTTAGCTCACTTGTTTTAAATTTATTAAACAAGCACAATGTTGCTGGTAGAGTAGTATTTGAGATCGTTGAAGATGAAGAGCTTAAAAATTTAGAGAGAGTTTCAAATTTTATCGAGCGTGTAAAAAGCATGGGTGCAAAGATTGCTATCGATGATTTTGGCTCAGGATATTCAAATTTTTCTTACATCATAAAGATTAAGCCTGACTACGTGAAGATCGATGGCTCTATTATAAAAGATATAGACATAAATAAAGATTCACACTCTATCGCAAGTGCGATCGTGGCATTTGCAAAAGACCTTGGTATAAAAACTATTGCTGAATATGTGCATTCAAAAGAGATATTTGAAATCTGTAAAGAGATCGGCGTAGATGAGTTCCAGGGCTTTTATTTTGGTGCACCAGAGCGTGCTGGCTCATAAGGTACTTAGTGGTAATTAGCTTTTTAAAAGAGCTTTTAAGCTTTCGCTCTATCACACCTAATAATGCTGGAAGCTTAGAATTTATCGCTAGATTTTTGCCTGATTTTGAGGCAAAATTTATAGAAAAAAACGGCACCAAAAATCTCATACTCTCTAAAATTTATGGTGATGGCGAGCATCTAGCTTTTGCTGGACACGTTGATGTCGTGCCTCCAGGTGAGGGCTGGGATAGTGAGCCATTTACTCCACTAGAAAAAGATGGCTACATCTATGCAAGAGGCGCACAGGATATGAAAAGTGGCGTGGCTGCTTTTGTTTGCGCTGCTAAAGATGCGAAATTTAATGGTAAGCTAAGTCTTATTTTAACAAGTGACGAAGAGGGCGATGGCACATATGGTACGCCTTTAGCACTTGAATATCTGCGCAAGATAGGCGATCTACCAAAATTTTGCGTCGTTGCTGAGCCAACTTGCGATAAAGAATTTGGTGATAGCATAAAAGTTGGTAGACGTGGCTCGATAAATGGCAAGATCGTGATAAATGGCATTCAAGGGCACGTAGCATATCCTGAAAAGTGTGTAAATCCGGTAAATTTGATAGCTCCACTTTTAAGTAAAATAGCTGATCACGATATGGACGCTGGAAGTGAGTTTTTTAGTCCAAGCAAGATTGTGATAACTGATATTAGAGGCGGCATACAAGTTTGCAACGTCACGCCGAGCGAGCTTAGCATAATGTTTAATGTGAGAAACTCAAATTTAACCGACGTAAATGACGTTGAGAGCTATCTTAGAGAGGTCTTAAAAGGGCTTGATTACGAGCTTAGTATAAAGCAAAGCTCAAAGAGATTTTTAACAAACAAAGATAGCAAAATCGTAAAAAATTTAATAGCTTCTGTCAAAAAGATCACCGGAGTTACGCCGGTTCTAAATACAAAGGGCGGCACGAGCGATGCAAGGCACTTTGCTAAATTTGGTGTAGATGCGATAGAATTTGGCGTGAGAAACGATCGT
Source organism: Campylobacter concisus (assembly GCF_902460845.1). Lineage (NCBI taxonomy): Bacteria > Pseudomonadati > Campylobacterota > Epsilonproteobacteria > Campylobacterales > Campylobacteraceae > Campylobacter > Campylobacter concisus. The sequence goes on from NZ_CABPVS010000007.1 coordinate 25,120, forward strand.
ATACACGCCAAAAACGAGCGAGTTAGTGTTGGTGAAGTAAATAAACTTTATGAAATTTTTAAAGATTTTATAGAAAAATTTTAATCCATAAATTTCATTATCCTTAAACCAAAAAGTTATTAAGTGTCTAAAAAATATTTTCAAAAGCTATTTTGATTAATATTTCTTGTCAAAGAATTTTAAAAATAAGAAATTTTTTATTTGGCAATATTGCTATTATCTGTTACAATTCATGAAATAGCTGGGTTTTGGCAATTTCAAGTAAAACCTAATGGAATACTCTTTTTAACGAGCATAAGGCAGAAGTTATAAATACATTTGTGGGCGAGAAATATATCCAGTATAATCCTGGCTTTAAAGATGGCATGGATATCATTTCTAATTTATAAAAAGTAAAATTTTCAAATAAGTAAAAAATGCAAGTAAAGCGAAAAATATACAAATCTTTTCAATACGAGAAAATGAGACATAGCTTGCGAGCCAGATTGTTCTTTTTAGTCGTGGCAATCGTGATTTTAGCAATCGAAATTTATATCGCAGTTTTTGTCAAAGGTGGCTTCGTGCGTCATTATTTGGGTGATGTGCTAGTTACGGTGATGCTTTACGCATTTGGACGAGCCGTATTTAAAACTACACCAAAAATTTTAGCATTTGAAATATTTGCTTTCTCACTATTTATAGAAATTTTACAATACTTTAAAGTGCTTGAAATTTTAGATATTCATAATTTAATAATACGCATAGTCTTTGGCGGAACATTTGACGTTAGCGACATCGTATGTTACGCATTGGGCTGCTTGCTGGCTTATTTGACTGATGCCATTTGCTTTCTGCAAAAGTATAAAAGTCCAAAGATATAGTGATAAATTACAACTTTATTTTTAAGTATAAAGCAGGAACTAATCATCTTAAAAGCTCCAGCAAAATTTATCTATCTATTTTAACTCGCCCCAGTTTTTGGCGATATTTAGCGATGTTTTAAGTGGCACATTTAACGTGTAAATTTCCTCCATTGTCTTTTGCGTCGCCCTACCAAATTCCTGTGCAAATTCGTCTTTTACTTCAAAGATCAGCTCGTCGTGGATCTGAAGTAGCATTTTTGCATTTTCATCTAAATTTGCTCTAACTTTTACCATTGCCATCTTAACTAGATCTGCTGCGGAGCCTTGAAAGACCGTATTTACCGCCTCGCGCTCAAACATAGCTATTTGCATAGGTGTAGCACTTTTAAAGTCAAAGTAGCGCCTTCTGCCAAGTAGCGTCTGCACAAAGCCATCATTTTTAGCTGAAATTTTTATCCCCTCCAAAAACTCTTTGATCGTCGCAAATGCCTTAAAATAGCGCTCTATATACTCTTTTGCCTCGGCCCTTGTGATGTTTACTTGATTTGCTAGCTTGCTTGAGCCCATGCCGTAAATGAGGCCAAAATTTATACTCTTTGCCACGGCTCTATTTTGCCCGTCGCTGCTACCAAATATACTAATGGCCGTCCTTGCGTGGATATCCTCGTCATTTTTAAACGCCTCAAGAAGCGCAGGATCTTGGCTAAAGTGAGCTAGCAGCCTAAGCTCGATCTGGCTGTAGTCAAGCCCCACAAAACTATACCCCTCGCGCGCCTCGAAACACCCTCTAACATCCTTTGCAAGGCTGCCACGAGCTGGAATATTTTGTAAATTTGGATTTTTACTTGAAAGCCTGCCAGTGCTTGTGCCAGTTTGCAAAAAGCTCGTGTAAATTCGCGAGCCCTCATCCTTTTTCGCAAGTGCCAAAAGTGGCTCGCAGTAGGTGCTTTGTAGTTTATATAGCTCTCTGTAGGCTAAAATTTTCTCGATCACTGGGTGAGCGTCTATGAGCTCAGCTAGCACGCTCTCATCGGTGCTATATCCTGTTTTTGTCTTCTTTTTCGTTGGAAGCTTTAGATGCTCAAAAAGTATGACGCCAAGCTGTTTTACTGAGTTTATGTTGAAATTTTCACCGCTTAGCTCGTAGGTTTCACTTGTTAGTGCCTTTAGTTTGGTGTCATTTTCAAGGATGAGCTTTTGCATTTTGGCTTCATTTATCTTGATGCCGTTTTGCTCCATGTCAAAGAGCGTGAGGATGAAAGGAAACTCGTGCGTATCGGCAAGGGTGAGTAAATTTTTATCAAGCGTGTTTAAAAAAGTTTTATAAAATTTAAGTGTTATCCAAGCATCCTCACTCGCGTATTTGGCTGCATTTTCTAGCGGCACATCGCCAAAAGTCTGCCCCTTTTTGACCACATCTTCAAATTTGATCGTGTCGTAGTCATATAGCCTCTTTGCCAGCGCGTCCATGCCCACACTAGAGTTTGGATCGCTAAGCCACGCAAGGATCATCGTGTCTTTAAAATTTGCTGGGGGATTTAGACCAAGATTGTTTTTCACGATCTCAAAGTCATATTTTAAATTTTGTCCGATCACGCAGCCTTTATAAATTTGCCCTATCGCCCAAGTGGCAAATTTTAGGCTGATTTGCTGCGGCACACCAAGGTAGTTGTGAGCTACCGGCACGTAGTAGGCGTCCTCATCGTTAAAGCAAAAGCTAAATCCAACGATCTTTGCGCTCCTGCTATCAACGCCCGTGGTCTCAGTGTCAAAGGCGACGATGGTCTCTGGTGTGACGTCTGATAAGAGCTTTTCAATGCTAGCTTCATCAAGGAGTAAATTTGCTCTAAAGCCAAGCTTAAATTCAGCATTTTCCTCTTTTTGCAAGCTCTTAAGAAGTCTGTTTAGATCGTACTCTTTTAAAATTTCTGAGATATTTATCAGAGGATTTTGCTCTGGAAATTTAGAATGCTCAAGATCAAATGAACTAACTGCGTCATCAAATAAAGTGGCTAGTTTTTTGCTCAAAAATGCTTCTTCTTTTGCGGCAGCAAGCATATTTTTAGTGCGCTCGTTTCTAAGAAGGGCTAAATTTTCATAAATTCCCTCTAAGCTTCCATACTCAGCTAAAAGTTTCTTGGCTCCAACTGCGCCGATGCCTTTGACACCTGGGATGTTGTCCGAGCTATCGCCTGCGATCGCTAGAAAGTCCCTTACCTGCGCTGGATAGACGCCGTATTTTTCAAAGCAGCTTGCACTATCATGATCGATTTTGCTTTGTGGGCTGTAGATGCTCACTTTGCCGTCCTCTATGAGCTGGTAGAGGTCTTTATCGTGGGTGACGATACGCACAAATATATCTTTGTCTTTGCAAAATTTAACTGCGCTTGCGATGATGTCATCGGCCTCATAGCCCTCTCGGCTAAGGCTGTAAAGCCCCATTTTTTCTATCATATCTATGCAAACCGGAAGCTGTTCTTTTAGCTGAGCTGGCGGCTCGTTTCTGTTTGCTTTGTAATCACCTAAAATTTCGTGACGTAAGGTCTTGCCTTTGCTGTCAAGTGCAAAGATGAGATAGTCACTTTGGTATTCATCCTTGAGGCTTGCTATAAAATTTGCAAAGCCGCTCACCATTCCGCTTGGCTTTCCCTCGCGGTTTTTAAGTCCGCTCATGGCGTAATAGAGCCTAAAAAAGAAACCAAAAGTGTCAATAATCGTAAGTGTTTTCATTTTTATCCTTTGTGTAATTTTATGAAATTTAGGCAAAAAATAGGCTGATTTATAAAAATTTTTGATATTATGGCGGACATTACAAATAAAAAATCACAAAAATAAAAAGCTTAAGGTCATGAAAAAAATAGTTTTTTTACGTATCAATCCAAATGCAGTAGGTGGTGCCGAACGCTATTTAAGAAGGCTTACCAAAGCCCTAAAAGACGTAGGTATAGACACATCTATACGCTCATACTTAGGAGAGGCTAGGATCTCGTCATGGAAAAAGGCTTTGAGATTTAACGCACAAGTAAGACGTCAAAAACAAAGCGATGAGATTTATTTTAGCTTGGAGCGAGTGAGTTGTGCGGATATTTACAGAGCAGGGGATGGCGTGCATAAAATTTATCGTGCTACAAAGCCATTTTGGTGGGTTAATCCTCTAAATTTTGTCTATCCGTATCTAGAAAAACGTTGTTTTAAAAATTCTAAAAAGATAATCGCAAACTCAAACTACATAAGAGAGCAAATCATTTCAGCTTACGGTATCGATGAGTCAAAGATCGTTACCATTTACAACGGTATAAATTTGCCACAAAAAGTAGAAAAAGGAGAAGCAAAACTTAGTGTATGCGAAGAATTTGGACTCGATTACAATTTACCAATTGTGCTTTTTGTCGGAAATGGCTTTAAAAGAAAAGGGGCAAAGGACTTTTTGCTTCTTATCTCAAAGCTAAAAACGCCAGTAAATGCGCTAATAGTAGGCAAAGATAAAAATTTAAATTCATATAAGAAGCTAGCAAAAAAGCTAAAGATAAATGCATTTTTTACAGGTGAGCAAAAAATGACTGCAAAATTTTATGAAGCAAGCGATATTTTTATATTTCCAACACACTATGAGCCATTTTCAAATGTCGTTCTAGAGGCACTTAGCTTTAAAAATATTGTCTTTACAACGGCTCAAAATGGGGCAGCTGAAATTTTAGAAAATCGTTTTATCATGAGTGAACCAAATGATGAAAGTATACTGGAGCTAGCGGAGCAGGTGCTTAATGATAATGACATGATGAGAGAGCTGCAAGAGAAGTCATTTTTACTTTCGCAAAAATTTAGTATAGAAGAAAATGCAAGCAAAACTCTTGAAATCATAAACGAAGTACTAAATTTGGAGCAAAAGTGAGAGTTTTTATAGAGCTTCCAACTTGGCTTGGAGATGCTGTGATGGCTAGTGCGGCGATAGAAAATTTAAGTAAAAATGCTAAAAATATTGTATTTTTTGGCTCTTATGCGGCCTGTGAGCTTTACAAATCACATCCAAAGTGCGAAAAAGTAGTAATTGATGATAGTAAAAAACAAAGCTCAAGATATTTAAGTCTTATAAAAACGGCTAGCAAGCTTGGAAAATTTGATATCGCTATTAGCTTTAGGAGCTCATTTGCTAGTAAATTCTTGCTATTTTTTCTAAAAGCAACGCAAAAATTTTGCTTTAAAAAGAGTAGCGAGAGCTTGCATCAGGTACAGAAATACCTAAATTTCATAAAGCAATGCCTAAATTTAAAAGAAATTTCAAACGAACTAAAAATTTATTATGAAGTCAAAAAAAGCGAGCAAAAGCTCCTCGTGCTAAATCCAGGTGCTAGCTACGGAAGTGCCAAAAGGTGGTATCCGCACTATTTTGCAGAGGTTGCACTACACTTTAAAGATGAATTTGATGTAAAGATCACTGGCTCAAAAGCCGAGCTTGAAATTTGCAATGAAATCGAGCAAATACTCTTGCAAAATGGTATGAAATGTGAAAATTTGGCCGGAAAAACAAGCATAAAAGAGCTTTGTGAACTAATAGGCTCTATAAAAAATGGCGTCTTTTTGACAAACGATAGTGGTCCTATGCATATCGCAGCTGCCTATAAAGTGCCACTTGTGGCTCTTTTTGGACCGACTAAATTTAAAGAGACCAGCCCTTGGCAAGATGAAAGTGCAAAGATAGTGCACTTAAATTTAGAGTGTATGCCATGCATGAAGCGAGTATGTCCTATAAAAACACATGCCTGTATGAAAGAGCTTGTACCAGAAATAGTCATCACTGAAATAGAGCTATTAAGAAAGAAATTAAATTTTTGAAATTCTAAAGATATTAAATATATACATACAAAATTAAAAATTTTAGTTTTTATTTGATTACATTTTTACCAAACATTTGACATTGGTTATCAATATAGCTATAATCACGCAAAAATTTTTTACTAAGAAGGTATTATGGAGCTAATTAAACATCACATTGATCATGTAATTATTGCGATTTTAGGCATTATGAGTTTTTTTGTACTTTGGTATACGATTGAACGTATTATTTTTTATTCACGCGTTGATATAAAAGGCTACAAAAGTATCGAATCGCTTGAAGAAGCACTAACCAAAAATTTAACCACACTTTACATTATCTACTCAAATGCGCCATATGTAGGACTTCTTGGTACAGTTGCTGGAATTATGATCACATTTTATGATATGGGTATGGCAGGCGGAATCGATACTAAAAGCATAATGGTCGGTCTTTCTCTTGCGCTAAAAGCAACTGCTTTTGGACTACTTGTGGCGATACCAACTTTGATGATTTACAATGGTTTTGTCAGAAAAGTAGATGTGATGCTAAATAGATATAAGGCTGAAAATGCGTCTAAATAAAAAAGATGGGTTAAATATTGTCCCATTTATTGATATTATGCTTGTTTTGCTTGCTATCGTGCTTAGCATTTCGACTTTTATTGCTCAAGGCAAGATAGCTATTGATCTTCCAAGTGCAAACAGTGCTGAGCAAAGCAAAGAGGACGATAAAAAGGTAAGCGTAGTAATTGATAAGGATAATAAATTTTTTATAGATGATGTAGAAATTTCTGAGAATGAACTCAAAGATAAGCTAAATGCGGTCGATATAAAGACATTGATCGAACTAAAAAGCGATAAAAATTCGAAATTTGATAGCTTTGTCAAAGTAATTGATATATTAAAAGAGAAGGGCCACGAAAATTTTGCAATCCAAACAATCTCTGAATAAAATTTCAAATTACAGCGGCTTAGCTGTTTCGCTTATAGTGCATGGAGCAGCAGTATATTTTTTGCTTTCACATAATTTTGATGAGATAAAAATAGGTGAGCAAAAACCGATAAAAATAGCTCTTAATTCATTTACTCCGGTGCCACAAGTCTCAGCACCTCAAATAGCGGAGCAAATGCTTATACCAGAGCCAACTCCACCAGCTCCACCGCCACCACCAGAGCCTCCAAAACCTGAGCCAAAGCCAGAACCAAAACCTGAACCTAAAAAAGTGGAGAAACCAAAGCGTGAAATAAAAAAGGTAGAGCCTAAAAAAGAGAAAAAAATAGAGCCAAAACCTGAACCGGTAATTGCTCAGCCAGTGCAGCCTATTGTACCGCCAGCTAGTGTAAATACAAATTTACCAGCCAATAACAAGTCTATCGCTGCAGCTCCAGTCCAAAATGTAACACCTGAGCTAAATTTATCAAATTCACAAGGTGATGAAGATTTTACGAAGGTTATAATCGCAGTTAAGAGGCATAAAAGTTACCCAAATAATGCTAGACGTATGAAGCATCAAGGCGTTGTAGAAGTTAGGTTTTTGCTCAGGCAAGACGGTAGTATAGATGAACTTAAAGTTAGCAAAAGCTCTGGTTTTGAGTCGCTTGATAATGGTGCTTTAGAAAATATTCAAAGAGCAAGCTCTGAGTTTCCAAAACCTAAACAAGATCGTTATCTGCGCTTTCCTATTTCATATACACTAAAATAAATTACAAGCTTATTTAAGCTCGTAATTTATTATCTGCTTTGTAGAATTTCTTTTATATTTCAAGCCAAAATAGAAAAACATAACTTATTTTATTTAAAAAAGTGTGTATTTTAAACTTGCTTTAAATATTAAACATGTATAATCTGACTTTCTTTAACGGGTGGTTGGATAGCTCAGTCGGTAGAGCAGCAGACTGAAAATCTGCGTGTCGGCAGTTCGATTCTGCCTCTAACCACCATTTCCTTACTAATCCCTATTTTATCGATATTTCAAAGCTTTAAGGTTTGGCCGGGTGCCATCTTGGGTGCCATTTATTAGTCCGTTTTCTACCAAAAAGAAAAACTAATACACGGCGAAATAGAAGATAAAAATAAAAATTTTAAAAATATTTTTTGTTAAAATCAAACATTTCAAAAAGCTTAACATTTTCAATAATGTTTTTATAGCCTAGTTATAGCAAACGCCAAATTATTACACAGATCCTAACTTTTTATTTTGGTACATAGACAATATGGTAAAAACTAACAACTTTTTTCGCTTGGGCGAGGATACTTTTTGTCTGACATGCAGACAAAAACCTCGTTAGGGGTTGCCCCTAAAACCCCATTTAGGCATTTAAAATTTTAGCGTTAAGATATTATTTTTTATTATTTTATAAAAAAATTTAATACTACTGGAATAAGACACTAATGTATTATAAAGATTGAATCTTGGAGTAATATTACTTGTATGGTTATTTGTGTGCAAAATGGTCTTGCAAATAAAATATAAGACCATTATAGGAAATCAATTTCGGCAGTTTTCTGAGGAATTTTGTTTTCTGTCTTTTGTGATATTTGATATTGTGACTGAGATTTTTGATTATATTGATTTATGATGTTTCGGCGTCTTGCGACAATTTCATCAATGCCTCGCTCTGTTTTTGCATAAAGGCTCCTAAGTCCTGCAACTCGTATTCGAATGTTTTTAATTCCTGAGATAATGGACTCAACTTGTTTGACAATACATTGCACACTTGTAACAATTGACATAAAAGTTCCATTTTCTCGCTCTCTTGCCTCTCTTTTTCTTCTAATTCTATTAATAATGTTTGCTCTAATAGTGTCATTATCTATCCTTTTATCAAAAATTGTGATTTTATTTTTTAGTTGTCGCCATTTATATATTTTTCTATATAACGATTCATCCCTTTGTTCTCTTTTTCTAAAGACGATATCTCTATTTTTGTTTTTATCAACCATGTTGTTATAAATATTATTATCACCAATAGTATCAATGATATGATTTTGAAAGCCTTTGTTTTGTTTAGGTTCTCTTTCAGCTTGACTTTTAAGCCATCGATCTCTTTTTTGAACTTGTTTAATACAAGCTGCTTTGAGTCTATCAAGCTCTTTTTCTCGCTTTGATACGACTCTTGCATCATTTTCATTTCTTGATAAATCTCTTGTATCTTTAAATTCTGCTGCTCTTGCATCTGCTTTACTTCTGAGTTGCTCCATTGCCTCAATGCTTGTAAATTTTTCATTAAACATATCTCCTTTAAATCTTCTTGCCTTCTTTGAATTTGGAAGCTTTACACTAACATAGTCTTCTCCAACCCTAGTTATTTCTATATTGCTGTCGTTAAATGCTTTTAATATGTCGCTCCTGCAAGTAAATTCTTGATTTATGAACTTATCTATTAATATTCTTTCAAGCTCAATATAGTCTTTGATTAGGCTAAGCTCTTTTCTTTGGCCTTGAAGTATATGGCTCTTAGCTGGGTCTTTTGGGTCTGAGAAGTTATATCTTAAATTTGTATAGTTTTGCCAACTGTCTATTAATGGCATATCTGCTTTGTGATAATACGGATTAAATGCTAGACCACTTTTCAAGTCTATTTTTGGAATAACAAAATTTAGTTCCAGCCTTCCTTTGTCTATATGCTCAACCCAAAGAATATTGAATCTTCCTCTGTACATACCAAACAGTATTCTTTCAAATTCGCGTATTAACTCTTTTTTACATTTTGATCAATATTGTCTTCTTCAAACGACAAACATCCAATACAAGTTTTTGTCTATTCTCAATATTATTTATAATCTGTCTAGTAACATGCTCATTTCCTTTTATGACATAGGCTGTTTTATCGGCAACTCTACTGTTTAGTAGATAGTCTATACCTGATTCACCACCACCGCTATTGGTTTTAAAAAACTTAATAAGCATGCTACTTAGTCTTGCTTAACAATCCATCCAGGTCATTATCAATAGATATTATGTGTTTTAAGACAATTTGATCTATGCTTTTGTTTAAATTAACATACCTTGCAATCTGATTTAAATTGTTGCCTATCTTTGATATTTTTACCATCATAGCTCTATCAAATTTATGAATGGGTGGCTTAGAACTAGATACGGCATTTCTTATATAGCTAGAGACAGTAATGCCGGCCATTGCAGCATTTAATTTAATATTGTTCTTTTGATCTTCACTGAAACGTACTGATATCTTACAGGTATGGTTTGGTTGTATCATAACACTATCTCTTTACTTCAATAGCGTGGTACTCAATCATTCATCTAGCTTGGTTCTATCGTATCTTATGATCTTATTTATTTTAGAAAACGGTATTAAGCCTCTCATGCGATATTTTGCTTGAGTATTTATGCTTATTCCATACTCTTGCACAACATCCTTCGGCGTTAGCCAACGATTTTGTTTTATAGGATTATTCATATGATATCCTTGTTATCTTTTCGGACATCATAGTAAAAATCAAAAATTTAAAAGCACAAAGAATGGCCAAATTTTTTCAAATTTTTGCGCTTTTATCAGACTTTGATTAAAATATTTTTCTCAAATTCTAAGTTATTTTCCTCAAAAGTGTAATCTATCGCATTATTTAAAGCTACTATATATTTATTTCGTTTAATTTCTTGAGATATTTTTAAATTTCTAAATTCTGATATTTTCTTAAGTGTTCCGTTTATAATTGTTATATATTTCTCATAATTTTTAGAAAAGCAGTCTTGGTATTTTTCATCGTGATCACCAAATGGAAAATTTTGCTTCCTTAGTGTATCAACTGCATCAAAAAAATCTTTAAAATATTGATTCTTGGAATATAGGATACTGTTAAGCTTTGTTACTATATACAAAAACGTGTGCCATGCCAATTCTTTAATAAAAATATCTTGATTTGTAAGATATGGGGATAATTTCAATATTTCAATGTCTCCACCAAACATACCCTTAACTTTTTCCATGTTTTCTACCGTTTGGCGAGGATCAATAGTGCAGTAAGAATCATCCTCTTCAAAGTATACAAACTGTGCTGAACCAAGGTCGTCTAATTTGTCTTTATCAACTTTTTCTACGACTATAAAATTTTTAAAAATATCCATTATTTGAAGTTGTGCATTGTTAATAACTCCATATACATAAAAAGCACTTATAAAAAATTTTTCGTTAATAAAAAATTCGCATATATGTAGTATTAAGTTTGATGTTAACTGCGAAAAAGCATTCTTAGGATCATAAGTAAAATTTATAACATTATCAAAATTCATAATCTTCCTTTATGCTATCTAGTAGCTCAAGAGCCTTACAGCTATTTATATAGGTATCGTAAGTTACGTAATTTTTATACGTCACGCCGTCACGTTTGTGGGTGAGATGATCTTTAATAATGTCACTATTCGCACCAAGTTCTTCGAGTGCCGAACCGCTTATGTGTCTAGTGCCGTGTAGCTTAAAATCATCAAAACCCACAAATTTATCGAGTTTCATCTTTTGTCTATCCGTATTTTTAATAGACTCGCCGGTTTTTGGACTTGCAAATACTAAGCTGCATCTATCTGCAGGTATTTGCATTATGGCCTCTTTTACAAGAAAAGGAAGCGGCTTTTTATAGTCGTTTCCGTTTTTTGTATCTATTAGATAATATACGTCATTTTCTAGATCAACATTTTCCCATTTTAAGCCAACAACTTCTCCTTTTCGCCTACCATATAAACAAAACAAGAAAAATCCCCTCCAAAACGGATCATCTTTATAAAGCTCCAAGATAGCCGTTTTTAACTTATAAAATTTACCGACTGCATCTTTTACTATCGTTTTTCTAGTCGTTTTAGCTATTTTAGTTAGCAGAGTGCACGGATTTACTACTATTAGCTGATTGCGAAGCGCTATATCAAACATCTCGCCTAAAATTCGCCTTGTATTATCATATGCTGTACGCTTTGACAATACCCGCACTTTTCCCATTATTTTATTAAATTTTCCATCGTACATTAGATTATGGATAATATCGTCTATTTGGGCAGCTATAACGTCTACTACGATCTCTTTGCCGATACTATCTTGCAAATAGGTCTCATAAAATGCAATGTCGCTAGCTACCGACTTTTTGCTGGTATCTTTTTTGTCCTTCCACAGCTCAAATAAGTCATTAACCTTAGTGGTATCTTTAAATTTCAGCCCCTTTGCCTGCTTAGTTACGCCATCTAACCACTTTACAAGCTCTTTTTTGGCTTCATTTTTATATTCTCTCATGCTCCAACCACTACGAATTTCAAGCGTAAGCACTTTTGTAAAGTACTTGCTTCCTATAACCTTTCTTAGCAAAAAGACGTTTGGTTTTTCTTTATGCATGAATAAACAAGTTTCGACCTTTTTATAATCGCTCTTTACTATGGCCATCTCTTACCCCATAAATCCAAACGGCAATGCAAACATATCGTCATCTAGCTTTATAGCCGTATCTCCAGCATAAAAAACTATGCCCTTATCAAATTTACTTTGCAAATTCTCTTTTAGATGATGAATGTGCTTAAAGTCATCCTTACTGATAGTTTTTGAGGACTTGACCTCTATGGCTATGAGTTTGCCTGATATCTCAAGGATAAAGTCTATCTCTTTTTGATCGCTCGTTCTATAATAATATATATTTGCTCTTTTTTTGCTACTTGTATTTGCCTTTAGTAGCTCATCAAATACAAATGTCTCATATATGGCACCTTTATATGAAGAATTTGCAAGCTCTTGTGCTGAAGAAATTTGTAGTAAGTGTGCCAGCACCCCTGTGTCGGTAGCAAAAATTTTAGGTGTTTTTATGAGCCTTTTTAGAGCGTTATTAAAATACGGTTGCAGCTTTTGGATCTGATATGTATGTTCAAGCACGCTAAAATAGCTATCAAATGTCTTATTGTCAAGCCCAGACTCTAGACATAGCTCGTTTTTATTAAAGATATTGCCACTTCTTAGCATACACAAGCGGTACATCGTGATAAATTTATCCATATTTCTTATGTTGCCTATCTCTTTGGCGTCTGATTCTATATATGTTCTTATGTACGAGCTAAACCATAGGTATTTTGATTTCTCTGAGCCTATCTTTGTGATCTCCGGGTAGCCGCCATTTATGATCTTTTCAGATAAGCCGTCGTTGTCATACTTCTTTAGCGCAAGATGGCTTATATCGCCACTTAAAATATCTATCAAATTTTCATCACTATGGCTTAACTCTTTTTGAGAAAGCGGATAGAGTTCCACTATGCCTATCCTGCCAGCCAAAGAGTCTGAGATATCATTAAAGCCCTTTAAATTTGCAGAGCCGGTTAATATAAACTGACTGTTTGTTCTGTTTTTATCTACAAATTCTTTTATGGCAACAAGTAGTATTGGTACTCTTTGTATCTCATCTATCACGATAGGCTTATTGCAATGCTCTATAAAGCCTTTGGGATCGTTTCTTGCGGATTCATATATGTTTATGTCGTCAAGCGTTATGTAGTTTGGTATATCTAAATTCAAGGCAAGTGTTGATTTACCGACTTGTCTAGCTCCGCTTATCAAAAGCACAGGAAAGCTTTTCATATACTCTTTTATTTCGTCGCTTATGGCTCGTTTGATGTACATAGTATTTTATCCTTAAATATTTAGGAGTATAATACTACAATTTATATAAATTTACAAGGATGGTTTGGTTAAGTTCGTCACATTGTTAAAAAAGATCAATCCTATTCTAAAATTTCACAAAGTAGCCAACCAAACGGCTGTTTATTTATAAGCCAAGCTGTCGTCTCTTCCTCTTGGATAGATGGTTTTTGCCCTTTACCTTTCATGATTTTTATCTTTCTGGCGCCATCTACTGTAACAGCTCTTGCACCACTATGTTTACCGACCCTCAATAAAAATTGATTGCCTGCAAGTTTAAAATTCTCATATTTTTCAATAAATTTATCAGATAGAGCTTCTCGGGTAAATTCGTCCGTTTCGTAGCTAAACTGAGAGGCAAATATCGGCAAATAGTGAGAGTTGCAAGCTTTTATTAGCTCGTCAATGCCAAATTTATTGTTTTTTATAGTAAACGTTGTTTCAAATTCGCTTTTTGAGTTTATTACCTCGTATCTTACTGGTATGCCTTGACTACCATTTTGTCCTCTTGGCTCTCTGTTTCTTTTTATATTTATAGCAACTGAAGCAAAAGTATGTGACTCTATCACCTCGCTATCAGCTACTAGAAAATCACTAAAATACTCTTTTGTATCATAACTTTTACTCTTTTTTAAAAGCATTTCGCCAAAGGCTGTCGCTATTGCACCCTTTAAAGAGCTTCCGGAAATAATGGCTTTTTTTAAATTTGGAGAGACAAGTGTCTTTTCAATAACCAGTTGGTTTATGACTTTTTTACCACCACCCTCTCTTTGAACAACTTTTCCTATTTTTTCGTTATAGTCTTCTGTGATATTTTTTAGCGCCTGTACTTTGTAGTAAGATATTTTTTTGGCCAGAGAATTCTTCTCTTTTATAAATTTTTGCAACTTAAGTATACCCACATCCGTAGCATCTGAGGCTATTTTATTAAATTCTTCTTTAGACTTATCATTAAGTCCTTTAACAAATTCAAATTCATCAAAAACATACATATAGTATTTATCGTCCTCACCTTTGTCTATGACGTAGTTCATAGGCTCATAGGCTTCGCCGGTACCTATATGTATCGGACTTATAGGCTTTAGTTTGATTTTATAGTTTTTAGTTTCATCACGCATTTTTTATCTCCGTAGCTATTAGTATGCTATATCCTTGGTGTACCGTATTTGCGTTCGCGGAGTGTCCGCTTATAGCCTTTCCCGCATACTCTCTTTCGCAAATTTCATCATATACTACCACGCTACCGCTATCAGCCATTAGAATAGGACTTTTAAAAGGATTTGTACTTGCAAGCCCTCCGCCATGTTTGCCAAATCTCGTAAACGGCTCATAGAAAAACTCTTTTAAATTTTCATCATCTATCACAACAGGACTAAGCGTCATAAAGGCATTTGAGCTCTTTTTTACGGATACTTTTTCAAGCGTGCTATACTCAAACGCTCCTTTGCCTATGCTAGCTCTCTTGCCATAGCCGCTTTTAGATATAAGCCTAAACGCCCCTTCTAGCTCTTTTAGCTCAAATTTATCATCTAACAAAAAGTAGATATCTTGCTTACTAAATTTCATCTCCATTAAAGCATAAGGCGCAAATTTACCGCTATCATCTGTTGTAAATGTGAGATAATTTATGGAATTTTTGATCGTAGCTGTCTTTTTAAGCTCGTAGCTGATCTCGTAGCTTGTTTTAGCATTTTTGAAATTTCCGCTTTGCAGATCCTCCATGCTAAGCCAAATTTTCTTTCTATTTTCTTTTTTTAGCTCCAAATTTTCGCCCAAAAGATGACTTGGAATGCAGGGCTTTGACACATATCCGCTAGCAAAACCATCAGATACTATCAAAAATGGCTTTTTGTCGTAGTCACTTAGTAGCTCATTTAGCCTATATTCCCCGAGCACATATCTGATCGCCCAGCAAATTTGTCCAAACAAAGTATCGCCCTTTAGTGGCGTTGTAAAATTTGACTTGGGTGTTATGGTAGTTTTATAAAGCGTCATTATTCCCACCTTAAATTTTCAAATTCAACCCTTCCGTAACCTCTTGAGCCGCTACCGCCTAGATAGTCGTTTTGTATTAGCTTGAGTCCGCTCTCAACCATCTCTTTTAGCTCGTTTTCGTTGTCGTTATAAGGCTCTTTTTCATCAAAAACTTTTAGTCTGATAACAAGGTCAAATTTCACTCCAGCTGGCACACGCTCGATCTGGCGAGGATGCTCTGCAGTTCCGCTTTCTCTGTTTATCACGTTTTCATATTTTGCTTCGCTTAGTTTTAGCCCTTCACTCTCGCTAGACAACAAACAATCCCCAACGCTTATCCTAGTAATGCCAAATTTATTCTCTTTATCGCCAAAAATTTTTAGTAAATTTTGTGCCGCTTTTTTATCTGGCTCTGGTACTTTTTCTAAAATTTTAGAGTTAAATACTTCTCCTTCACCATAACTAACTAGCCTATTATTCCACTCTAGCAAGCTTCTCATTTTACCTTTTAGTGAGCTTCCTGGGATATAAGGCTTATTTGTGTTTATATCTTTTATCACTTGCGAGTCTATACCGCCTATCTTCATAGTATCATCGCCGCCACCTATATGAAGTCCGCTTAAAAGCTCTATTTGTCCCTTTAAAGTTAAAATTTTCATATTTTCTCCTTATTTCTTAGAAAAGCCTATAACAGCCTCAAAAAAGAGTTTAAATACCCTTAGATCATCTTTTGTTCTTACCTGAGCCACGCACTTGTTTATCATCTCAACAAATTCGCTAGTAGAATGTCTCCTGGCATTTGAATAAGCCGCCTTTGAATTTAGCATCTTTACAAATGGCAAAATTTCGCTAAAGTCTTCGGTGTTTGATTTTTGTTCTAGCTCTATGACATAGTCATAAAATGCTCTCATTTGCGTAGCTTTTGTTCCCGATATTTTCTCAGCAACCGTTTTTGCCGTAGTATCAAACAAATTTAGATCTTTTTTGTAGTCTAAAACGATTAGCGGCAAAGAGTTTGCTTGCGGTTTATTGCCAGCATTATAGTTACCACCGCCATTTCTATATCCATTCATCGTTCTCTCCTTTTATATATGTATTCACAAATAGCCATTTTGCTCTCCTTTGGATTGTTTTCTATCACATTGTTTAGCATAAGAAGTAGCTCATTCATCTCGCCGCCACCTTGCATATTTCGAGTAAAGCTATAGCTTAGCTTTGACTTCCACATCGTATTTTTTACATCCTCGCATACGTTTTTGCTCATTTCGCAAAGCTCAAGCAGTCTATATAAAAACGCCGTATTGTCTATATTAAATTTAGTAAATTCATCTAAAATTTGACTTCTGACGCTTAAATAGCTATCCCATTTGGCAGTCTCTCCAAAGATACTAATCGCATCTTTGCCATCTATCTCTTTTGAGCTCTCCAGCCATTTTTCGCTAGTTTGAGCTAGAAAGCTTATCGGCGTAGATGGTTTTGCCAAAATGATGCCAAAAGATATGCTCAAGCCTTTTGTCTTTACAAATTTCATAAATTCTTGCCTTACAAAAAGTGCAAGCTCTATCATCTGATCATAGCTTCCAACTATCAGCAGATCATCGCCGCCGGCAAAGACCGTATAGCTATTTTCAAATTTTTCCCTCATCTTTTGTGGCACGTATAGAGAGAAAAAGTTATTTATCCCCTTTGAAAATGTGTCAAAATTTGCAAAACTTTGCGTCACGTCGCTATTTTTTATGAAATTTCCCATATTATCCACGTCAGCTTTTATCACGGCGATCGCATTATCTCCGCGCGATTTTTTAGCCAGATCTTCAAAGTCCACTATGCTGCCCGCATTTTTAGCGACGTATGATCTTGTATTTTCGCTTATCTCAAGATCCACGTCCATAAAGTCTATGCCTATATCTTTGCTATTTATCTTTTTGCTATCGCCAGCTAGCTTTTCACCAAGACGCACAAAAGCGGCACAAATTTCGCATTTATCTTTGTCGTGAGCTATCTTTCTTATATTACAAATTCTGCAAAGAGTTTGATTTGTTATGCCCTTATCATATGAAAGCACCGGCTCTTGCTCTTTTAAATTTAGCTTTTTAAATTTCTCTAGCTCAACAGCCTTGCTGATCTTATCCCTTAGCTCTTTATATCGCTGAGGCTCCGTAAAGTCCGCTCTCTCACACTCCACGCAAGATAGACTAACACCACTAACGCCAAAGAAATTTTTTATAAAATAAGCATTTACAACGCCTTTTATCTCTTTAAAAATAGCTTCGTCGAATTTTGGCGATAGTATCTCAAATTTACCAGCCGTGCATGACAAGATACATTTTTCATCTATGCTAAATTTTTGGCAGATAAATTTAGACAAAACCACCATGAAAAGCTCGCAAAATGCAGACTTTGCCCTTAGTACTTTGGCTGCGTTTTTCGAGCCTAGATTATCAAATATAAATTTTTGTATCCCGTAAAAATCCCCGCCGATCAAAAACATCTTGTCTTGCAATATCTCATCTATATCTTTTGATCCTTGCTCCAAAGCAGCAAACTCATCGCTAAAATAACTGCTAAATTTGCTCATTCATATCCTCCGTTTTTATTTTTCCTAATCCAAAAACAGTTTGCTTTCCTGCGCCTATTATCTCGCCTAGCTTTAGCAGCTCCATGCACTCTTTGCTAACGCCTTTTATCTCCAAAGAGCCCACTAGTCCGCCAAAATTCATAGTCGTATTTTGTCTATTACTACGCCTAGTTAGCTCCACGTATTTTAGATCCTTTTTGGTTATCTCGCCTTTTACTTCAAATGGCAACGCCTCATGATCTTGTCCAAAGAGGCCAAGCCTTCTTTGGTAGATGGAGTTTAGTATCTCTTTTAGACTTATATTGTCATTTTTTAAAAAAAACATTATCTTTTTTTATTCTTAACGGTGTTATAAATTTGACCCTGACATCACCTCCGTCATCATCAAAGCTAAATTCTCTCACGTACTCTTTAGGTAGGCTTATTTTATCCTCCGCCAAGCACGCCTCACCATTTACAAACATATCAAATTTATCATACCTAACCCTATCTTTACCAAGGCCATATCTCTTTAGCATCATATATGCCGCAGAGGCGATATATGGTAGTTTTTCGCATGCGCTCTCTAGCAAAACTATACCAAAGTCATACTCTTTGGCCCCTAGCTCAAAGTCCAGCCTATATCTATGGTAGCTATTTTTCTTCTCATAAAAGTCGTGGTACAAACAGCTCTCGCCTGCAAAGCACTCGTCGCACTTATGGGCGTGATTTATACAGCTTACGCTTTTTAGCGCATACCCAAAGGCTCCTCGCACCTGCGAGCCTATAAAAAATGGCGGCTTTTGTGATGGCTCAAATTTCACTCTAAGCTCGGCGTACCTCATCAAAACTCCTTATCTTCACATAGTCTAAAACCGCGCCTACCATGCTCTTTTAGGCCATTTTTCTATTTGTTTTAAGTTTGGGGATAAATTTATTAAGATCTGGTAATTTTATCGGCACACCAAGACCATCTCTTGCCGCCCTTATATTGTGAGAAAAGGTCAAAATCATATTAGTTTCGTTATTCACTTCAACGCTCGATTTTAAAATTGTCTTATTATATATGAATTAAAGGCAAATGTTTATATTTTTTAAATTTTTGTTTAAAAATTATTATTTTTTGCATATTTTGTACGCACATTTAACACTTTTGGCTTTTAGCTTAAATTTCCATCTTTTTTGCTAAAATTTCGAAAATTTGTGATTATAAAGATATTTAAAATAGGTTCTTTTACTTATCATTGTTAAATTTGACCCGATCAAGGGGATTGAAACCCACTTTTTCCGTATGTGTATCCGATCACTTCAAAAAGCGCGGAATTTAAACAAATTTGACCCGATCAAGGGGATTGAAACGCTAAGTTTAATGTATCATTTGATAACATTTTGTTTGATTTAAACAAATTTGACCCGGTAAAGGGGATTGAAACCATAAGCTTCCAGCCTAGATATATCCTGCAATAAAATTTAAACAAATTTGACCCGATTAAGGGGACTAATGAAATTTGGAAAGTATATGTGGTGGATTATATTGTTATTTGTAAAAATAAATGGGTGGTGCTTATATGCGTTTATTGGATAAATTTAGATAAGAATAGATTGGCTTAGGCTTATGAAGGACTGCAATAATGATAGATTTTTGCGATTTGCGTAGATAAATAAAAGCTACGACAACGACTCCCGCAAGATAAACCAAAAGAGAAATTTATACGCCACCAAGATCGCCTCGGATTCTACGCTTCATATCAATCAGATCGGAGTCCATCTAGGTCTTAGCAAAAACAAATTTGTCATAAAACAATACGGCAAAATTTATAAAGAATTTCCCATTTCTAAAATTTCCCGCATCATCGTTGATAGCGAGTATATCTCGCTATCTTCTGCGGTGATCTGGCGCTGCACAAGGGAAAAAATCCATATCGACTTTATAGACAAGCACTACGTCCCATACGCCACTTTGCTAGCTTACAACAGCGTCTCTGCGCAAACTACGTACAAACAAGCCATGCTCCTAAATACGCCGGCCCAGCTATATCTCGCCACCTCTTTTGTTGAGGCAAAGATAAGAAACCAAACCAACTATCTAAAATACCTAAACAAATACCATAAATTTCTAACTCCAAACATCCTAAAACTAGAAAATATCCTGGCTAGAAAGCTAAAATACGTCAAAAACACAAACGAGCTCATGGGATTTGAGGGCTCGGCTGCTGCCATTTACTGGGACAGCATAAAGAGTATATTACCGCTAGAATTTGAAAAGCGCATAACATTTGGTGCCAAAGATATCGTAAATTCCTCACTAAACTACGCCTACGCCATACTCTACTCCAAAGTCCAAGAGTGCCTATATCTAGCAGGGCTTAGCCTACATATCTCATTTTTACATGCGCTTGACAGCACAAAGCCGACCCTAGTCTTTGACATGATAGAGCAGTTTAGTACATTTATGGTAGATAGAGTCATCGTCTCGATGTTAAACAAAGACGAACCCATCTCACTAAACAAAGAGGGGCTTCTCACCGACGCTTCTAAAAAGCTAATAGCGCAAAATATGAAAGAAAAACTCGGCAGCTACACTATGTGGAAAAAAGAGTCTTGCAAATGCGAAAACATAATCATACAAGAGTGCTACGAACTAGCTCGCTTCGTAAACGGCGAGAGCAAAAGCTATAGACCTTTTGTAGGGAAATTCTAATGAAATTTGTAATAGCCTACGATATACAAAGCGATAAAAATCGCAAAAAGCTCTCAGACATCCTTGAAGGCATCGGCTACCGCGTAAATTTTAGCGTCTTTGAGTGTGAGCTCAATGAAGCCAAGCTCAAAAAACTGATAAAGTCCGCCAAAGCTTTGCTAAATGTCAAAACAGATAGCCTAAGATTTTACAGACTATGCGAAAACTGCGTGGGGAAAAGCTTTGAGCTATGCGATAAAAAAGGTATCTTTGAGATGCAAGAGCTCTTTGTCTAGCTTATGTTGTTCTTAAATTTCTTTTGGATTTTTGATTTGCGAACTTTTTTAGCTGAAATTTGACCCTTTTTAGCTAAAATCTCGCGAAATAGGTTCGCAAATCTAGTTTTTTTCAAAATATCTCTCATACATTTGCGAACTTTTAGTTATGCCTAAGTTTAGGATAGCCTATTTTAGGACCTTGCGAAACTTATATACCGCTTAAAGTTCGCAAACCTATAAAATTTGAAATTTTTAAAAGAGATTTGCGAACTTTTTTAAGATGACAAATGCCTAAATTTATGGGTTCTTTCACTTATCATTGTTAATTTTATGGAGTTAGTATTTTTAAATACCTATACATTTGCGAACTTTTTTGAGATTTTCACGAATTTTAGGTATCTTTAAAGCCGGTTTCTTAAATAATTTTGCTAATTTTTCCTTTGCAAAAATAGTCTTTTAGGCTATTTAAACAAATTTGACCCGATCAAGGGGATTGAAACCAAAATCGCATTAAACATTGCTCTTTTTCATCAAAATATTTAAACAAATTTGACCCGATCAAGGGGATTGAAACAACTCTGATTTTGCACTTTTAGATAATTTTGCATTATCAACATTTAAACAAATTTGACCCGATCAAGGGGATTAAAACAGCTCACTTTGTAATAGGTCGTGAGGCATTGGTTATTTAAACAAATTTGACCCGATCAAGGGGATTGAAACTCATCGTAATAGTCTGCGTGCTTAGTTTCTCTATTCTTAATTTAAACAAATTTGACCCGATCAAGGGGATTGAAACGATGTTAGAAATCAATTTATACTTAAAGGAAAAATTTATTTAAACAAATTTGACTCGATCAAGGGGATTGAAACCAGATCTTTCGATCTTCCCTCCGTTCATTTCTAATATAGATTTAAACAAATTTGACCTGATCAAGGGGATTGAAATCAGATGTTTGCAAGTAACGGCGCGGCAACTCTTTCGTCATTTAAACAAATTTGACCCGATCAAGGGGATTGAAACGTGAATTCGTCTTTGTCTAAGTACCAGAATGGTTTTTTGTTTAAACAAATTTGACCCGATTTAGGGGATTGAAACTTTAATGCGATCTTTGATCCGTCGCTAGCGGTTTTTAATTTAAACAAATTTGACCCGATCGCGGTTTTTAATTTAAACAAATTTGACCCGATCGCGGTTTTTAATTTAAACAAATTTGACCCGATCAAGGGGATTGAAACGATGTTAGAAATCAATTTATACTTAAAGGAAAAATTTATTTAAACAAATTTGACCCGCTCAAGGGGACTAATGAAAATGGTAAAGCGTAGGCGCTTTATGTTGTTATTTGTAAAAATAAATGAGTGGTGCTTATATGCGTTTATTGGATAAATTTAGATAAGAATAGATTGGCTTAGATTTATGAAAAACTACAATAAAGATAGGTTTTTGCGATTTGCGTAGATAAATAAAAGATACGAAAACGAGCCATGAATTTTGCTTCATGGCTGCATGGGCCAACTATTTAGAAGTTGGCTTCATGCGAAATGTGCCCTTAGTGGTTTGGACTTTGGTATAGCCACCAAAGCTTTGACCCACTTTTTGATGAGCACGAGCAGATGAGTAAGACCTGCTTGAAGACGATGAAGAAGACTTTGAATAAGAACGTGAATAGCATTTTGCCATTTTAACCCCTTTGTGTTGAATTATTTTGTTTTGTTGGGTGAATTATAAAGTGGTGTGTGGACATATTGTGTATAATTCTTAATAACTTTAGAATATAAAGGATAAAGTAATGGACGCCCAAACCAGGATACTATGGCTACTTAAAAAGCTAAATCGTGGCGAGATAATCGACACCGCGCAAGACGAGCTATGGGTAAATGAAAAAGACGAAACGCCAAGACTAAACTACAAAACCATAAGACGAGACTTTGACGCGATAAAAAGTGTTTTTGGTGAGATAGAGATAAAGCGAACAGATCCTGGCTGCTACCAGGCTATCAATACAAATTTACTTGATGATTTGCTCGATGAGAGAAAGAGAAATGTCCTAAAGATAATCTACACGATGCTTGCCAAAAACTCTCAAAAATTTAACGAAACCAGCAAGAAAACGGCTATATCTCAAACTATAAATGAATCATTGGGCGTTTATGACTTTGTCACAAGCCCGATCGAGACGGAACTAGACAAAAGCGTCATAAAAACACTAGAAGATGCGATACGCTATAGAAAAAAGCTCGCGATTGAGTATACCCCGACAAATAGGTCTGATAGCAAAAAATTTAAAGAGGTAAAGCCATATAAAATTTTACTGATCAACGAAAATTTATATCTGGCAAATAGCAACAACGAGTATGATTTTTCACTTTTTAGGATAGCTGGGATAGTAAATTTAGAGGTTATTAAAGGCGAAACATTTAACCACGACTACAACATCGACGACTTTATAAAAAACATCCAGACGCCGTTTGCGGTTTTTTCTCATGAGTGGAGAAGCTCACTCATAGAAGTGCAGCTTGAGATCAGCCCTAAAAAAGCCTTTTTGTTTGAAAGAAAAAACTTTTTTCAGTCGCAAAATATAATAGAGCAAAAGCCAGACGGTGCGATCGTGGTTAGTTATCATTTTACGGATCTTAAAGAGATAGAGTTTTTTATAATAGAGTTTTTGGGATACGTTAAAATTTTAGCCCCAGTGGAGCTAAAACAAAAGATCATAAAAAAAATAGAAGAAGGTAAAAAATTACTTTAACTAAAATAGTCTTTGAGGCATGCTTTTAACCAGTCTAAAACATGCTTCAAGTGACTTGTCGCCTATGCCAGGAGCTTTTAATAAAGCGCTTAGAGAATGATATAGCCCACTATCTATCGCATCTTTGATGGCTTGAAATCTTATATTTTTTACGCCTAAGGCTTTGGTTTGCCTTTTTAGCTCGTTGATATCAAAATTTAGAGCAAAGTCATCGTATAAATCATCACTTGCTTTCTCGTCAAATTCCCAAATTTCACACTCTATATTTAAAGGCTCGAGAAATTCCATCATCAAATTTATAACTTCATCTTTATCAAGTCCACCATTTGCAGCGCCAAGAAGCGGAAATGCTATGTGATTAATATTCTTACTTACGTAAGTATTTGTAAATTTTTCAAGACCAGCTTTTATGTAGCTCATTTTTGACGGATCTTTCCAGTGCTTTTTGGTAGGGAAATTTAGCACCTGTCGCCCATCAGCTGCTTTATATAGCCATAGTTTGCCTATTTCTATTTTATTTGGGTTGCCCTCACTGCAAAGCTCAACATATCGCGAGAACATTTCAGGATAGCGCAATCTAAATTCATACGCTATGCCAGCGCCCATTACGCCTACGCAGTTGATAGTGTTTACGATGGTGTCCGCTTTAGTGTTAAATATATTTCCACTTTTTAGTGTTACCATTTTTATCCTTAGAAAAATTTAGCTGGATTAACTATGACGTTGATATTATACATCTTAAGATCGCCAGCCAGCTGCTCTTCAATAGCTTTTTTACTAGCTTGATCTTTAACATATATAGAGCGTATGTAACGGCTATAAACTACATCATTGATCAAAATTTCTGCCATCATTTTTTGTTTGATATCATTGTTTGCAATGCCATTGTTGCACCATCTTGGAGAAAAGACATCATCAAAATTTATAAAATTTGGATCTTGCAAGTCGGGCAAATATCTGCTAAATCTAGCTTCATCCGCAGATGCATTGCGATTTGAGATCAAAAAGCCATCTTGGTGATCTTTTATAACCCGAACGTCAAGTCCTAGAATGATAACGCGAGCATTGTTTCTATTTTTATAAAGCATAGCGTTGCGAGGATTAAAATAAAATGGGACATAGTCGTGAATTTTATGTCCATATATGTGCTCAACCTTTTCGCGTCTTGCATTAACCTCTTGGTTGCTAATATCTACTTGCCTATAGGAGTTGTAATGATTTTGCAAGCCATGTAATAAAATATTTTTCAAGTTGCTAGAGTCTGTCATATGAAAAATTTCGCTCATGCCGTCTAAGAAAGTTTGGTTGCTCATTATAACCTCCGTTATTTTTTCGGAGATTATAAGAGGCATTATAGACATATAGTGTCTATAAAAAATATTAAATAGCTAACTATCTTGTATTTTTATAAAGTCTTGATATTTGTCAAATAGCTTTTTTATCTCTTGTTTGATATGGCTAAATTCCTCTTCTCTGATATTACCATGTGCGAAGTCGTTGCGCAGGTCATCTAACTGCTTGTGATATTTGCTCAGTTCGTTGTTTGAACCAAATTTTGTGTTTATAACATCCCTAATCTCTTTTATTTCTTCTTTTGAAAGTTCAAGATACTTTAAATTTTTCATAGTCCTGCCAACAAAGTCGTCATCACTCTCATTCGCCCTAGTTTTTAACGACTGAATAAAGAAATTGCTTATCAGATAATTTTTCCTAACACCCTTAGTAGAGCATTCATCTAAAATTTTCTTAAAAACAACAGGGATATTTCTTTCAAAAACTCCAACTATATAGCTATTTACACTTTCAAACAATAGCACCAGCGACTGCAGCAAGTAGCCCTTTTCAAACATATCTTTAGCTAGTTTATACCTAAAAACATAGGCACTATCACTCCAGTCGCATATTTTATTTAGCCTCTCTTTTAAATTCTTAGCTCTTGATATAAGCGCGATATCATCTATCTTATCAAGCTCCTTGATCAGCTCACCATGCGAGCTTTTCAGCTTTGCGATATTTAAGCTTAGTATATTGTATGAAAAATCATTTAAAGCATTTACTAGCGACTCAAATTTCTTTGTCTTTATGTGCTGCGCCAAAGTATAGTTTTGCGAAAAAGCCGCAATCACAAAGGCGATATTGGCGATATCCAGGTATTGCCTCAGGTCTATTATCTCATATAGCTTGGATTTTTCTATCTCCTTTGCAAACAAAATTTGATCTATTTGGGAGACGTCTGAGAAGTTTTGTATGAGTAAATCTACTAGTGCAAGCAAAGGCAAATGACGAAAGCCATGCGTCACATCAAAAATAATCTTACCGACTCCGCTTTTTACTAGATCATCTATCACTCTCTCAAATATCTCAAACAAAGCCTCAAAATTTTTCTCATCTACTATCTTATAGCTATCATTAAAATTTATCTTAAAATCAGCATAGTGCGCCATGACGGCTTCATTAAATTCCCTAGCTGCTGCTGTATATATAGGCACTATATTTTCTGTTCCAAATTTATCCGCCAGCAATGGTAACGTATTAAAAAACTCTTGCGATTTATCAGTGCTCTCACCAGCGAAATAATACCTAGCGCAACCCTCGGTTTTAATGTTCTCTTTTTGACCTTGTATACCAAGGATGGTGATAACGGCTGTTTTGTTATTGATCTCTTCACTCTGGTGTGGATTTGCTTTTTTTACTATAGTGATCGGCATTCTATTCCCTTAAATTTAGCAACTTAATAACAGCGATTATCTCGTTTTGCAACTTGCGTTTTACTTAATAAGACAATGGCTAGATCCTACAGATACTCTCTAAATTTCTCGTGCTTAAATTCGCGCTTTATTATCGTTTTCCCGTCTATTACGAGTTCTTGCGCCATGCGCTTAGTAGTAGCGTAGATAGTTTTTATCCCGATATTTTTAGCGAAATTTATCATATTATATGTAGCGCCAAAGTCCCCTTGCACCAGCAATATATCGCCAGCTTCAGCTTCAAGCATCAACTCCTTTTTATATGTGTTTAAAGCATATAGTATATTTTCATCAGATGGGCTAATGTTTGACCACGCGTCATCGGCGATATTTATGATATCTTCGACACCAAAGACCTTTAAGGCCTGACTTTTCTGCTCTTGTGTTAAGCCATGACTTATAAGCACAAACATCTTTTTCATTGCTATTCCTTTTTAAAATTTATCTCCATAAACAAGTTGGGATACTATCTAGCATTTTGGACACAATATGACAAAATAAAATCAAAACAGCCTGAGATTTTATAGACTATGCCACAAACCAGCCATCTTTGAGATGCAAGAGCTCTTTGTCTAGCTTATGT
>NZ_CABPVS010000008.1 GCF_902460845.1 Campylobacter concisus
TTTGAGCCTCTGTAAGATTCAATAAAAGTTGCGAATGAATAAAAGCGATTGAGAAATGCATTATGTAAAATCATTGCCCTATTTTCAGTTAAATTAATACTATTTTACTATTTTTTAAAATTAAAAACAAGCTACTAGAAATTCAATAAAAGTTGCGAATAGTTCAATAAAAGTTGCTAAAATATTATAAAAATTCAATAAAAGTTGCTAAAAAGTTTTAAAGGCGGTATAATACATGTATAGTATTTTAAAAAATATAATTGAGATATAGAAAACAATTAATTTCACTAGGTCCAAAGTAAATTAATAAAAAGGTAGCTATGTCAGTACGAAAAATTCCAAAAAACTATCGCTCATCCACCGGAATATTTCAGAGTTTGAAAAACAAGTCGCCTATCTCCTATGAATCTTTGCTCGAAAGAGACTTTTACTTACTTTTAGAATTTAATCATGAAGTTCAATCCTATGAAGAACAACCGCTTACAACACAATATGCCTATAGAAATTCAATTTACAGATATACCCCTGATTGTCTAGTACAATACTATCCAAATTTTAATAAGCTTCCATGCGTATTTGAAATCAAATTTAGCGAAGAACTTAAAGAAAAGAAAGTTTTTCTAGATGCAAAATTCTTTCAAATTGAACAATATCTGTATGAAAATGATATGAATTTTAAAATATTTACAGAACTCGATATAGATCCAATATATCTTGAGAATGCAAAACTAATCTACACATATGCTAATCTTCAGAGCACCAATGCGGTCAAAGACACATTTAACTTGTGTAAAAAATATTCAGGAAAAACACTTGCATATATTTTAAACCAAATTAGCGACAATAGACTAAGACAAGCAGAATTTATTCCCTATATTTGGTATTTAGTTTTTTCTTCAAAGCTCAAAATAGATATGTATAAGCCTATAAATTTTAATACTCCAATAAGGATCTGCGATGAATAAGGTGCAATATGCTATAGGCATGCATATTTTTTATAACAATGTAGAATATATAGTTGTTAGACAAATTAACTTTCAAGAAATCATGGCACAGAATATTTCAACTGGAGAAAAAGCTATTCTCCCTATTCAAGAAATGACAAAAGAGTCTCAAATTTCCAATCAAGAAGATAATCAACAAGACATCAACCCCTTAGAACTAAGTTCAAATGACTGGGACGAAGCCAACAAAAGACTAGAAATTATAAAGCCTATCTTGGGTGTAGTTACCAATAGAATTAAGGCCATCAAGCAAAGGGCTGCTGAATATAACTTGCACCCAAGTACAATTTATAGGTGGCTTGAAGCATACAAAAACTCAGGCAATCTTCTAGCTTCTATAGCCCCAAAAAATCAAGCCAAGGGAGGCAGAGGACGTCTTAGAACAGTTGAAGAGGTGGAATTGATAATTAAAAAAACAATTGAGGAGCTATATCTCTCGAAACAGAAATATTCATCAAAAAAGACATATATGGCGATAGTCCAAAGATGTAAAAATGCAAAAATTAAGCCGCCTAGCGAAAACACGGTACGCTCCAGAATCCAGTTGCTGTCGGACAAGGAAGTTCTTAAACGAAGAGAAAGCGCTAGAATGGCCGACAGAAAATATAGAAATACAGATGGTATGTTTCCAGCAGGAAAATATCCGCTTGATTTTATACAAATCGACCATACCCCAATGGATATTATTGTTGTAGATGAAGTGTACGGACAGCCTATAGGAAGACCATATTTGACCATAGCGATGGATATTTATAGTAGAATGGTCATGGGGTTTTTTATAAGCCTAGATGAACCTAGTTATTTTTCAGTCTCACAATGCCTTACACAAGCAATGCTATCAAAAGAGAAATATTTAAGAAGCCTAGAAGTCGATGGCGAATGGAATATTTGGGGGATTCCTAAAACAATAGGACTCGATAATGCGGCAGAATTTAGAGGAAAGGATTTGCAAAGGGTTTGTGAGCACTACGGCATAGAGTTAAATTGGAGACCTGTTGCAAGACCGCAGTTTGGTGGTCACATAGAAAGGATTATAGGTACCGCTATGAGAGAAGTACACACTCTGCCTGGCACCACTTTTTCAAATATTCAGCAAAGAGGAGAATATAAATCCGAAAAATATGCCACTATGACGCTCAAGTCTCTTGAAAAATGGCTTACCGAATACATCATAAATGTTTACCACAAACAGATACATAGCGGCATAAATTGTACTCCAGAGCATAAATACGAGATAGGAATATTCGGCGATGGCAAAACATCCTTGGGTAGAGGCCTGCCTGAAAGAATTGCTGATGAAGATAAATTTAAAATTTCGCTACTACCTACTATTGAACGCACAATCCAGCAATCTGGAATTAAAATAGATAGCATTCAATACTATGCAGATGCCTTAAGAAGATGGATTAGAGCCAAAGATAAAGACAAGAAAGCTAGAAAATTTATTTTCAAAAGAGACCTAAGAGATATAAGTACAATTTGGTTTTATGATCCTGAAATAAAGGAGTATTATCCAATTCCTTTTAGGAATATATCCTATCCTCCAATATCAGTCTGGGATTTAAGGGCTATCAAAAAATATCTTGACGACAACAATGTAACTGGATACGATGAAGTGACTATCTTTTCGGCATATGAAAAAATGAAACAAATCGAAAAAGATTCTGCGCAAAAAGTAAAAAGTATAAGAAGGAAGCACTCCGCACAAAAACATAGAGATACGAAAAGGAAATTTGATAATATACCAAAGACTAAATCTAAGTCAAATGCCTCATCTGATGCTGAAAATGACATATCTTTATCTGATTTATATAAAGATGTTGAGCCTTTCGATGATATAGAGATTTTATAAAGGCAACAACCTATGGAAAACCAACATTTAATTCAACAAGCACAAGATGCATTATTGCTTACAGATGAAGAAAGAATTGCTTTTATGTTAAACGAGAAGTGGTTTTTATACCCAATTGCCAAAGAAATTCTAAAAGAATTAGAATTTCATCTTAAGCATCCTAAAAAAAATAGAATGAAAGGCAGGCTTATTGTTGGCGGAACCAACAACGGAAAAACGTCTATCGTAAATAAATTTATTAGAAGCCATATGCCATATGATGATGAAAATGTCAAAATAACGCCAGTAGTAGCGGTGAGTGCGCCCGAAAGTTCCAATCCATCAGACCTATATGGAAGTATTTTACACAAGCTAGGGGTACCATATAAAAACACAGACAGAGCTACAAAAAAGAAAGAAAAGGTTGAGGGAATATTTTTACTATGTCGCACTAATATGCTTATAATCGATGAAATACACAATATTATAGTGGCACCCGTACAAAAACAAAAAGCCTTTATGGTGGCATTAAAAAATCTTAGCAACGAGTTAATGATACCCATCATATTGGTAGGCACTGCCGATGCACTACATGCTATAAATACAGATTCGCAAATAAGTAATCGATTTCCGCCACTGGTTGTACCAAAATGGAAATACGATAGATCTTTTTTATCCTTACTGGCAAGCATAGAAAAAACTCTCCCTCTAAGAAAACAATCAAATATGGCCACCTCAAAAGAGATATCAAATTATATTTTAGACTACTCTGAAGGGTATATAGGAGAAATTATAGATTTAATAAACTTAGCTGCTCAATATGCCATAGAACAAAAAATTGAAAGCATTACCATGGAAACACTTAAAAAATCTAATTTTGTGCGCCCTTCTATGAGAAAAAATATTACTGATTTTATAGAAATATGATAAGCCATGTTACTAGATTTATAAATTTAAACGATAGGGACTTTGTGATTCATCCAAAGCCTCAAGACGACGAATTACTATCGTCATGGCTAGTAAGAGTAGCTCTAGCAAACGATGCAGCAGCTACATCTTTTACTAACATGCATTTTAGAGAATATGCAAGAAATATTATCTGGCAAAGGGATTTGGATATATGGTGTCCTCAAGATCTTATGAAGCGACTCTCGGAAAAAAGTCATTTATCAAAGGAGCAAATTCTAGATATGACATTAAAAAGCTATGAAGGAAAACTACAAGAACATATTAATGGTAGAACCAGAACTCGCTTTGTACAGCCCCTTGGGAACTATTGCCATATAAAAAGAAATGGCGGATTAAGATTTTGTCCCAAATGCCTAAAGGAGGATATAGTACCCTACTTTAGAAAGACATGGAGACTTTCTTTTTATACAGCATGTATCAAGCACGACTGTTTTCTGCACAGCAGATGTCCTACATGTGGCTCTCCACTAGTAATTTATAAGCATTACAACGAAAGAGACTTTACTTTTTGCTATAAATGTGGCACCGATCTTAAAACGGCACCTGCTCATACTATAAATAAACTTTCTTACGGGCTTAAAGCAGTAGAATGTTTGCTACAAATACTAAGTGAGGGCTACGGTATAAAATTCGGAAAAAAAGTAGCGTCAATCGATTTTTTTCATTTTTTAAAACAGATTAATAAAATGATTTATTTATGGAGAAAAACAGATGGCGTATTTGAGCACGAAATATTAGGAGATGTCATAAAATTTAATACTACAACTAAAAATAAATGCTATGAGGACTTTATAACCATAGAAGAACAGTATCTACTGTATTCCGGCTCTTGTTTTTTGATTCAATCAGATTCAAATTTTAAAGATTTTATTCAAAATAATCACATATTGCAGTGTCATATATATAAAGATTTTAGATAAAAATAGGTATTTGAATATAAAGATATAATTACCATTAAACCTATTTAAAAGGCCACAGTAATCCGCCCCCTGCTTAATATTAACTTCTTTGCATAGATATTTAATTATTATTCCACATCAAGTTTATTTAAAAATTATTGCACTACAATTCTTTTTGATATTTTGATATAAAAAATCATAATTATATCTAAAAGGATTTCTAATGAGATTAGCTATCAGTCTGACTGCGGCTACGATGGTACTATTTGCAAACGGTGCAAATCCCGACGTTATAAAGCCGATAAAGGATTTTACGCCTCCGCCGCCTTATACGCCAAACATCGCTCAAAGCGCGTTTCCCGAAAATCAATTCAACCGCGTGCCAAGGGATGATTATTTTTTTGTGACGGATTTGCTCGATAATTCGATGGACAAATTTCACGTCGCGGGCGGATTTTACGGCAGGACGTTTTATAGTTCGGGACTTTTTAAATACCGCGGTGCAAATTTCTATACGATTTTAAACGCGAACTTTTCTAAAGCCAATCGCTACAAAGACGGTGGCGGCAGGGAATGGAACTACGGCTATGCCAGGCAGGGGCAAAGCGCGGTCGTGGGTTTCGTGCCTAGTGAGCTAAGTGAGTTTAGATTTACGCTAGTGCACGATAATATTGACGACGACAAGCAGCCTCACCATACTGCCGACTCGATAAAGACGCAACGATATATCGGTAAGTTTAACGCCAGGCTAGGTAAAGAGGATTTATCTAATACGTTAAATTTTGAAATAGCATTACGCGACGTGAGCAGAAGAAACGACAATTATCATTTGCGCCGCGCAGACCCTTCTAATATGGTAAAGGTAGAAGTAGATAGAAAGATTATAGATACGGAGCTAAAATACGATGTTGATTTTTCAAACTGGCACAATGTGGTCGGTACAGGATATCAGCACGATAATCATGAGGGCAAAAGATATCGTAAAATAGGCAATGATTGGGTTTTAAACGGCTTTAGGTTTGCAGACGTAACGAATAAAAAAACGAGAGTTTTTGATACGCTAAGCTATAAATTTACTGACGCGCACAAGCTCAGTCTAGCTCTAAACTACGACTGGATGAAGTCGAATTTAAATGATTTAAATACGGTTTATAACGGAGCAAGCGCGATAAATACCGTCGCTAAGCTTATTAAACAAATTTACGGCAAAGACTTTGACGGCAACATAAAACAGAATGGCTTAAGCGCTAGCCTAAAATACGACTTCACGCCCAATAAGCAAGATAATTACTATGTGGCTATAGAAAGTCTTTATCGTATGCCGAGCAATATGGAACGCTTTAGCAGTCTCTATGGGCCGACTACTAGAGGCTGGATCAGCAATCCGTTTATTAAGCCCGAGCGCCACAACCGCGTAAATTTGGGCTTTACCTATAAGAGCGAATTTTATAAAGAATACATGAGCTCGCGTCAGGGCGAGGATAGCTTTAGTCTGGGCGGATACTTTATCGCAGACGACGCGCAGGATCTAGTTATCTACGATCGTCGCCACTCGGCCGCTGCCGCGCCGATGAATAAAAACGCCGTCATCACGCGCAACGTTGATGCTAGGATTTACAGCGTAAATTTGCGCGGGGAGTATAATTTCGCGCGAAATTTCGGGCTAAAAACTTCGTTATTTTACAACTACGGACAAAATAAAACCGACGACAGACCGCTCTATCAGATCCGCCCGTTTGAGGCAAATTTGGCCTTTGATTACAAGGACTACGCGAGCTTTGGCAGCTACAATATCGGCACGGCGGTGCGCTACGTAGCAAAGCAAAATAGAGGAGATTTCGATAAAGCCACCGGCTTTGGCATCGACAAGCGTGAAGCGGCTAAGAGCTTTACGACGATGGACGTTTACGGCGGATTTGAGTTTAAAAACAGCTGGGGCGTGAGGCTTGGCGTGACGAATATCTTTGATAAAGATTACGCCGAGTTTATCAGCGGCGAGCACGTAGGAGCGCTAGATCCTGATCCTGTGGTGCGCGCGCCGGGGAGGGCGGTGTTTGTCAGCTTCCACTCTAGTTTTTAAAGACAACTATCTGTATAGCAAGGAGATACAATATGAATAGACGAGGTTTTTTAGGATTTGGCGCGGCGATTGGTGCTACAGCTCTTGCACCGAGCCTTTTTGCGAAGGAAAATTTCACGATGTGGGGCGCGCCGGCAATCCCTAGCGTTATAATGGCCGTAGCAAGCCTACAAGGCGAGCTAGCAAAGACTCATGACGTGAGGTTACGCATTTGGAATAGTACGGATCAACTCCGAGCAGGCGTAGCTAATGGGGAAATAAAAATCACTATGGCGCCATCAAACGTGGGAGCAAACATGCGAAATCACGGCTTAAATTTAGCTATGCTAAATTTGCTTAGCCTTGGTACGATACAAGCCATGGTAAAAGATGAGAATATAAAAACTTTTGAAGATTTTATCGGCAAAAAATTAATAATTCCTTTTAAGGGTGATATGCCTGATTTGGTTCTACGAGCGCTTTGTAAAAAACGAGGAATAGATATTTCCAAAATAGACATTACGTATACGCAGACACCGCCGGAAGCTGCAGGATTATTTTTGCAAAAAGATTATGATATTTTAATCGCCCCTCAACCTCTTCCGGCAGCAACCATACTGCGCGGGAAGAAAATGGGGATAGCGGTACATTACGGAGTAGATATTCCTAAGGTCTGGGGAGAAAGCTTTAATACCAAGCCGTACATTCCGATGGCGGGCATTATAGTCGACGTAGATTTTTATAAAGCAAATTTGCCTCTATTTGATACGCTTCATAGCGACTTAACTAACGCTCTATCTTGGATTAAAGATAATAAGCAAAGCGCTGCCAAAATAGGAGCCGAATATCTACCGGTTCCAGAGCCGGCACTGGTTAATGCATTTGATAGGGCAAATTTGACGGTAACAAAAGCTCGCGATATGCAAGATGAGATAATGTCATTTTTTGAAACTATTTTTGAGTTTAATCCAAAGCTTTTGGGCGGTAAGATGCCCGACAAGAGTTTGTTTCTATAATTAAAGATAAATTTATAAAAAAGGATAATGTCATGTTAAAACATATTTTGTGTTTATTATTTGTTTCTCTAAATATTTCGTTTGCTATGACAAACGAACAGATTGATGAATTTATATCAAAAAATAGCGTAGATATTCAGACTTTAAATGGAGTCCCAAATAAAGTTTACGCCAGTAATCCACCGTTACTATTTTTGCTATATGCCGTTGCCCCCGAGAAAGTCAGCGGTATAAATTCTAGTTTCGGCAAAAGAGAAAAGCCGTACCTAAAGGAGAGCATGATTAATCAGCCGGTAGTAGGAGGATTTTTCGGACAAGGCAAAATTCCAAATATGGAAATGCTTTTAAAGCTAGATCCTGATTTGATACTGGTAAATTCTGATTCTAAAAATACTCAAAAGAAATTCAAAGAAACCCTGGGTGAAATAAAAAAACCTATGCTGTACTTAAAAGGCTATGAATTAGAAGACTATATCGACTCTCTTGAAGTTTTGGGCAAAATTTTAGATAAGCAAGATAGAGCAAAAAAGCTAATAGAGTATTCTAAAAAAACCATGGATATTTCAAAAGAGCTTAATGAATATATAGCAAAAAACTCGGTTGTTAAGCCTAAAATATACTATGCCGAAGATCCCGACGGACTAGCTACCGAATGCGAGGGCTCATGGCACACTAGGCTTATAGAGCTAAGCGGTGCCGAAAATGTGCATAAATGCAGCGGAAACCCGGATGCTACGGCTTATGGGCACATCAAAATTAGCTTTGAACAAATAGCCGAATACGATCCTGATATTATATTAATTTTCGAGAAGAGCTTTTATGATAAAATCTATGACGATCCTAAATGGCAAATACTAAAAGCCGTAAAAAATAAAAGAGCTTATTATTTGCCTCGCGAACCGTTTTCTTGGTTTGATCGCCCGCCTTCATTTATGAGATTCATAGGGCTTAAATGGCTTATAAATTTAACTCATCCTGATGTATTTAAATTCAATATGAATAAGGAAGTTAAGGACTTTTATAAATTATTCCTAGAGGTTGACGTAAGCGACAACCAAGTAAAAGAGCTTATAGGTGAGTAAAAAAGCCTTTACGTTTTTAAGTATCTTATTGCTAGGGTTTATGTTACTTTCGATACTAATAGGAAAATACGGCTTTAATGCGGAAGATTATCTAACGTATTTTAAAGCCGTTATAAAAGGCGAAGACTTAAAAAATTATCAAGTTATGCACACTTTAATAACGGAAATTCGCCTTCCTAGAATAATGGCCTGCATTATAATAGGTGCCAGTTTGGCTATTTCTGGCTCAGCATACCAAGCCATGTTTGTAAACCCTCTAGTAAGTCCATCAATACTTGGGGTTTTAAGCGGTGCCGGATTCGGCGCCGCCATAGGAATGTTTTTCGGATTAAACGAATATCTCATTCAGCTTAGTACCTTTGCGTTTGGTTTTATAGCGGTACTAACGGCCTTAAGTATATCGGCTTTTTACTCGCGCTCAGGTAGTATTATAGTATTGGTTCTTGGTGGCGTTATTAGCGGTTCTCTTTTCACGTCCTTACTATCAGCATTAAAATACGCAGCCGATCCAAACGACTCATTGCCGGCTATTACTTATTTTTTAATGGGTAGCCTAGGGTTTGCTTCGAAGAATTTTATTCAAATCTCGATTCTACCGATGTTTGTAGGAATACTATTGTTGGCCTTTAGCGGCAAATATTTAAATGCGCTGAGTTTGGGAGAAGAAGAGGCTAAAAGTCTGGGTATAAATGTTGCTAGGGTTAAAATTTTCGTTATTTTGGTTGCTACTTTTATCAGTGCCCTAAGCGTAACGATAGCCGGCATTATCGGATGGATAGGTCTTATAGTTCCACATATGGCTCGTTTTATATTCGGAGCGGATAATCGCGCCGTATTGTCTAGTTCAGCTATGATAGGTGCTATATTTTTACTCTTTTGCGATAACTTTTCGAGACTTATGTTTACTTTTGAAGTCCCGATAGGTATAGTAACTTCACTGTTTGGAATACCTATATTTATTCTAGTACTTCGTAGAGCTAAAAAGAGTTTTTAATGATAGAAATCAGAAATCTAAAATTCGGATACAAAGATAAGAATATACTAAACGGCATAAGTTTTAGTATCAAAAAAGGCGATACGCTTAGTATTCTGGGCGCAAACGGTAGCGGTAAAAGCACCCTCCTGCGCATTATGCTTGGATTTTTAAAATTCGAGGGTACGGTAAATATATGCGGTAAAAGCGTAAGGGGTTACGAAAAAAAAGAACTTGCAAGGCTTATAGCCTACGTTCCTCAAACGCATGCCCCGTCATATGAATATAGCGTATTTGACATAGTATTAATGGGCGCATTGTGCAGAACGTCTTTATTTTCTAACTTTAGCCTTGCCGACAAAAAGCTTGCCGAGTATGCATTGGAAAGAATGGGTATTTTAGAGCTAAAAGATGAACTTTATACTAGAATAAGCGGCGGACAAAGGCAGCTGGCATATATCGCTAGAACCTTAGTACAAGGCGCCAAAGTTATTTTTATGGACGAACCTACGACCGGGCTTGACTTCGGCAATCAAATCAAACTACTTGAAATGATAAAGACGCTAAAAGACGAGGGGTATACTTTCGTACAAACCACTCATTACCCTCGTCACGCTAAATTTGTTTCAAATCTAGTATTGTTTTTAAAAGACGGCAAGATACTAGATTTTGGAAAGTGCGATGAATTGATAAATCCATCAAATATAGATAAGATTTACGGAATAGATTATCAAAAATATGAGGACAAATTATGATATTACCTTCTAATTACGATAGGCTGGATTTTAATAAGCTTTATAAGGAGCAAAGAACAAATAGCTCTTTTATTAGGAAATCAGTAGCCAAATGGGACGTTAAGGCAGCAAGCTTTAGCGAGAGCGTACTTAAGAGCGACTATGTTAAAGACTTTATCTCAAGAGTCGATTTTGATGGCGCAAGAACGCTTCTTGATTTCGCATGCGGTGCCGGAGCATTAAGCATAGCTGCAGCAAATAAGGTAGATAAAATTTACGGTTATGATTTTTCGTCGAAAATGCTAGAATTCGCAGAACAAAACTCTCGGGATTTTAATTGTAAAAATATTGAATTCGCGCAAAAAGCATTCGAAGACGACTTTAGCGACATACCTGAGTGCGATATTACATTTGCATCTCGTTGCCTTGACGTAGATGACTTAAAACAAGCCCTAGAGAAATTACTTTCAAAGACGAAAAAAGCCCTTTATATTACTTTTAAGGTCGGTAGTTTCATTAATGAAGACGTTTTAAATGCTCTTGGGAGCAACATTGAAAAAAGACCAGACTTTATATATTTAATAAATATTTTATTCCAAATGGGATATCTTCCAAAGCTAGAGTATATACAAACTTCATGCGGTGACGGAATACCTGAAACTATCGACGATCTTGTTAAAAAAATACAATGGGGACTTTCGAGAGAGCTTACGGAGCCGGAAGTTTATAATCTCAATAAGTACTTTAACGGCAACCACTTTGAGCAAAAACAAGAATATATGAACTGGGCTTTCATAAGAGTAGATAAATGATAATTTTATAATTAACTGTTATGGTCAATAAATTTGGATTGGTCTTAAAAATATCATATATTTATAGTTAGTGATATTTGAGCATACGGGATACGATGGCAATTCTTTAAGATGCCTGATATATTACATCGTCTATGATGCTAGGCTTTTACGCATTATTAAAAAATACATCCTATTGCTAAACACAGAGCCAATGTAATGCAAGGTTTTATAGCACATTAATGCAAAAAAAGAAGCAATTGTTAAAACATCTGATACCATAGGTAGCACCTCCGCTAATTTTTGTATTACAAACACCTTTAACTCGCATCAGTCCGTAGACGAGTGTTTGATTAGCTTATAGGGCCCTGTGTGGCAATAGAACCGAGTTCATTTATTGTATCATTTTTTTGTTTTTTATACAATATTTTTTTAATATAGCTCAATGTATGAAAATCACAAGATATATGATTAAGGCTTGATAAATTATTTACTAGAAAATTTTCACCAAATTCTGATACCAATATATCGACCGATAGTGTATTTATTGCATCTCTTTTTTGAAATAATACGCTAGAATTTTTTATAAAGCGGTTATTGCGAAGTTTATCAAAAGCCTTTAATAGCTCTTTGCTATAATTATTACTACTAGGAAAAGCTGTTAATATTTCGGTATTTTTTAAATTTCTTTTACTAATAATTTTTGATAAGCCGCTTGTGCATACTATTTTACAATTATAAAATTTGCAATTTTTAATTTTACACTCCTTGAAAACCGAAGATGAAATAATTGAATCTTCAAAAAGTGCATCCGTTAAATTACATTTTCTAAAAAGCGTTCCATTTAATAAACAAGATCTTATTTGGGCTTCATAAAAACTGCAAAATTTAAATTTTGTTCCAACAAAAGAGGTGCCGTCAAATATAGTGCCGGAAAAATTGGTTTTATAGCTGCATGATTTATTAAAATTTTTATATATAAATTTCCTGTCACTCCTATCCACGCAACTATAACTAAAAGCTTTTTTATTTTTGTCGTTTACGGGCATGCAACCTCTATCTATTAATTTTTATTCGTATTTATAGATTATATTATAATGAGTCATTTTTCTTGATATCTCTCCAGTACGCATTTTAACCTCTTGCCCCAATCTTGTATCTTTTTCTCGCGTGCATCATATGGATGGTATAAATAATATTTGGTCATTTTAAATTTTAAATCCTGCAACCAACTATTACTCGTTTTTGCAATGTTTGTGACTATTTCTTGCACGATAGCCTCATCTATACTATTATAATAATCCCTAATTAAAAGCGTACTAAGCGTTTCTAACAATTTGTCTTTTTGTATCTCAAGAATAATGTACCTACAATTTTTGTAGTATATCTCAACCACTATATACTTTCTAGGAGTCACTCCATCCAACATTGTAGCCCTCTTCCACGCATGCCTTCCTCGATAGTTTTTTGGTTTTTGAGGCAAGTCCTCGCATTGTAAAATTTTGTATGAAAAATCGCAATAAATATCAGAGCAATACATCAACATAGCTTTTATGTCTTCAATAGTTACATAACTTCCGGTTTCTTGCTCACTATCCTCGTCTTCTTTTTTCAAGTGCCCCTCTGTAGTATTTAGATCGCCCTGTACTCCCGCGTCGTTTGAGCTTAGATCTAATTTGTCCTCCTGTAATTTATCACTTCCTCGTACTATTTCTCTACTTTGGTCTTCTTCTGTAATCGTTTCAAATTCAATAGTTTTATTGAACAGATCTAACTTTGCCTCTAAATTAGCATCCTCATCTTTATCTACTATACTTACTGAACTATGTAAAATATTGGGGGTTTTTTCATTGAGTTGATTCGTTAAATCTTTCTTGGACAGCTTTGTGCTTTTTATCACACCTATTATATCTTTTTTTCCTCCAGGAAGCTCTCTAATAACTTTAAGCTGTTCAAATGGATAAAACGAATTTTCTTGCAAGATTTTTAAAACAAGCAATGATCCATCACTTAATACCTTAACTCTTGCCTTAAAATTTATTTTTCCAGGTACTGGAAAATTTGCTTGAATAGTCATCGTATTTGGCGAGCCCACAAAGTTAGCACTTTGTTTCCTATGCTCAGATAATATTTTGCTAGCAACCATATCTCTTCTTATTTGCAGCCACATATTATTAGCTCTTTTGTCTATAACAAATCTATATATATTTTCTGCATCAATATTATTCGCATTGAATTTTAAGTATATCTCACCAATCCCATTATCTAATGTTGCTCTTTTATAAAGACCATCCAATGAACTATTTTGCCCCTGAGTCTCCGACATGATTTGTCTAGTCATCGATGCTGATGTAAAGTAAAAATATCTTGCGATTTCATAATGTGGAAAAATAACAATTCTTCCAGATAAATTATCTTTAAAGGTTGAATATTTTTGCTGATTTTTATGCCAGCCAACATTATATTTACCTATTTTTTCAGGTAGCTCACTCATAAACTCATCTAAAATAGGTATGTTCTTAAGATTTTTGGTCACCAGCAATCCATCGCCGACACTTATTTGAAAATTGCGAATATCTCCTGCGCTAGTTCCGTTTTTTTGCTGGTTTTCAACAACGGTACCCAACGGGAAAGCACAAATTTCTTTTAAATTGAAAAAAGATAGAAAATATTCGGGTTTTTCTTTGAATATCTCTTTTAAAATGATTGGGATACTAAAATTCGTTTCGTTTTGATAAATATCTCCATATGAAAAGACAACCAACTTTTTATTTTTTGGTAATTTTGTCAATATCAAATCTTGTAAAATCACACTTTCATTCATTACCCAAAGCCCTCTGAGCACTCCTTAGAATCTATTTTGTTCTATTCTAAGCTTAAAAATTTATATATAAAAGATCATTAAATAATCCTTTTAAAATAAAGTATTTTTATAAATTATAAAAAACAACATATGTTCGCAACTTTTATTGAACTATTCGCAACTTTTATTGAATTTCACAATTATTGAGAAATTTATTTTTTTATTGTTTAATACTGTATTAAATAATTTATAATTGTATTAAATTATTTAATACAATTATAAAATGTGCCATATTAAAGACTGATGCCAGTATCTATTGATCTGCTTTTTTCTTCTGTTTGTTTGGATAATTTATATTGTGGTTGCGTAAATGCTGGTCGTTCTACTTGATCATTATTGTTTCGTTCTTTTAGCTTTTCAAGCAACTTCTCTTTTTGAATTTTGTCCCAATTTTTATATTCCTCTAGTGCTGAACTTTTAAACTCACTTTTATACTGCCTGTCTACAATCATCTTCTCATTTTCGGAATTACAAATTTCAAGGTCTTTTTGAAGTTTGTTTAAAAGTTCTTGCTTTGGATAAACTTGGTTGCTTGCTAACCATTCTTTTAAAGTAATATTTGATTCTTTTAATTTTTCTAGATCATTTTTATTTTTCTCTAGCCTCTTTTGTAGGGCTTCATCACTTAGGACATTGTTTATTCTTGTAAAAAAGCCTCTAAGGCTAATTTGTTCTCTTGCGCTAATACCTTTTGATATATCGTCATTATATTCAAGAGATCTTGGTTCTAACTCTATATCGTATTCTTTGTTTACGAGCTTAAAAAATATAATATTTCCATTAAATGCTGTATTTGTAACTTCTCCAATAACTTTAAAGCCCTTATACTCTGCAACCTCTCTTGGCGTCTCTTTTTCTGCAAATAGTAAATTTATATTATCTTGTAAGATGTCTGCCATTTGATTTTGCTTTATTTCTATTTCGTTAGTATCTGTGCCATTTTTATCTTTTGGTATATTAAAGTCATACACTATTGGCTCAAAACCACCAGTTGCAATAGAGGCTTTATATTTGTTCATTTTGCAAGTAAAGTTTTCACTTGTATTTTGTTTTACTATATCTTTAATGATATCTATTTTAGGTATTTGCATCTCTATGTTGGCCATTCTAATGTTGTTTTTCTCTTGTTCCTCGCCATTAGAAAAAACTTGTTCTTTATATCGTTTGAGCTCATTTCTCTCTTTTTTTATAGCTTCATTTAATTCAAACTCTGTAAAGATGAGAGGATTTTCGCTGGCGACCGCACGTGCCTCATTTGAATTTAATAAATCCTCCTCAAAGCCATTTAAACTACGTTCTCCGACGACACCTCTTCTGAAATTTAATATAGCCTCGTTCTTTTTGCTCTGCAACTCCCAGTTCCTTTCATCAAACGTTCCAGGAGTAATATGTCTAAATTCTTTTATTATAAAGTTTTCTGGATCGTTCTCATAAAAGAGATTACCTTGTCTAATCGCTCTTCCATTGCTTTGTGTTATATCACTTGGTCTCCATGGACAATCTATGTGGTGAAGTGCTGTGATGCGTCTTTGGACATTTACTCCTGTTCCCATTTTTGCACGGCTGCCCAAAAGAACTCTAACTTCACCATCATTAACTTTTTTAAAAAGATCCGCTTTTTCTTCGTTGCTAACCGCGTCATGTATAAATGCTATTTGTTCTCTTGGTATTCCTTTATCAACTAGCTTTTTATAAATATCTCCATAAAGAAAAAATCTACTATCATCAAATTCATCCTTTTTTAGAACCTCTCCATTTTCATCAAGATCATCTACTGATACCTCGCTGCTTTCTAAAGCATCATTTATATTCTCGAATTCATCAACATATTCTGTTTTTTGCTCTTCTCTAGCTAATATCTCGTCTAGTTTTAAGTTAAATGATTTATCACTAGTGCTTTTTGGTGTTCCAACATCTAAGAATACAAGCTGAGTCCCCTTTTTATCACCCCAAGTTTGCCATTCTTTAAATATCTCATCAACCGCGATATTTATTTTAGAATTTGGGTAATCAGGGGCTGTTGGATCTATTAGTCTAAAATCAATACTTGCTTTTTTTGCGTCGTTTGTTACTTTTAGTGGGTTATCGATGCTTGGATCATATCCTCCACCTTCCATGCTAATAAGTCGCCCAGTAATTGAGTATCTAGGGTAAATTCCATTTTCATCAGCTTCCCCTATATAATCTGATATACGTTTAGATTTTTCACTTTTTACGTAAATCACTTCTTTATTTGGAACAAATGTCTTTGAAAAGGCTTTAATATCATCATTTGTGATAGTGTCTGTTGTTTGGCTTAGTATATTTGATAGCTCAGGTAAGTTTGTAAGTGATGAAAACCTTGCTTCCATTTTTATGCGACCGCTAGCATCTCTTACAGGGGCAATGTCTATACCAGCAAAATTACTAGCCCAATTTGAAAAGCTATCTATGCCTAAATTTTCAAGCTCTTTTGGCTGCAAATATCTCTGCATATTATAAATTTCGCTAAGTGAGTTTGATACTGGAGTTCCAGTTAAAAACATTACTTTACCATCTTTTTTGTCGTTAATATAGGTAGTAAGTGCAAGCATATTTAATGCTC
The DNA here is from genome assembly GCF_902460845.1 of Campylobacter concisus. NCBI lineage: Bacteria > Pseudomonadati > Campylobacterota > Epsilonproteobacteria > Campylobacterales > Campylobacteraceae > Campylobacter > Campylobacter concisus. The sequence continues at coordinate 16,806 of NZ_CABPVS010000008.1, forward strand.
TCTTGCTTGAAGTATTAGCTCCTTTGCCTTTTGCATTCATCGGAGAGATTACGCCTAAATTTTTAAAGTTATGTGCCTCATCAACCACTATACTATCAACACCAAGCATTGAAAAATCCATTGTCTTGGATTTTGCTTTATCGTCAAATAGTTTTTCCACTTTTTTTTCAACTCTAGCTATCATTTTTTCAACTTGACGTGCAGAACGTCTGTTTGTTGATTCATCACGTTCCTCGTAATATCTAAGAGCTTCTTTTAGCTCATAAATTTCTTTGTCAAGTATCTTTTTTTGTGTTTCAAAAGGAACTGGTAGTTTTTCTACTTGTGTATATTTTATAACAACGGCATCCCAGTCATTATTTGCTACTTTAGCCAAAAACTCGTCTCTTTCTTTTGGGCTTAAAGAGTTTTCGTCTGCCACTAGCACATTAGCATTAGGAAATGCATCAAAAATACTTTGATCCCATTGGGTTACAAGATTGTTTGGAACGATGATTAGAGGTTTTTTTACAAGCCCAAGCTCTTTTTGCTTCATAACAGCAGCTATTGCTGCATATGTTTTGCCAGCCCCAACTTCGTGATCAAGTAAAATATTTTTTTGAACCATGTTTCTAAAAATAGCATCTTTTTGGTGCTTTCTAAGTTTTATATTGCCATCAAGCCCTAAAATTTCTAAACCATCTCCATTAAATTTGGCTTTAACGTAGCAGTTAAATTTGTCGTTGTAAATACGTTCTAGTTCTTTTGCTCTAGCTCGGTTGCTATATATCCATTCATTAAATTTGCTTTTTAGCATTTCAACTTTCGCATTTGCTTCAGCTGTTTTTTCTGGATTTATTACTTGTTTAAAGACTATGTTACCTTCTTTATCTCTCTTAATATTACCTTCTTTATCTAGCAAAGGCTCATTTGTTTTTTCCATAATCTTTATAGGTGTATTATTTAGAGCACTTTCTATAATGTCATATACGCTTTTATTGTTACCTACATTTTGGTGTATTTCATAATTTCCATTAATTAGTCTTTGTGTGGTAAGTCCTTTGACTTCAACGGAATAGTTATAAGTTGCATATTGTGAAAGATGATATTTATCTCCGTCTATTTGCCAGCCCATGGAACCTAAATTTTGAAGTTTCCATGCATCATTATTATAGTTTGATGTCTTTAGCTCGTTCTTTAAAAAATCATCATAGTATTTTATTGGTATCCAAGAACTGCCAAACCTCGTGTCTATATCAACAAAGCTAATATCTTGTGGTATGACCTTGCTAAGTTCTTCTATATTGTTTTGCATTAAGTCCGCATAAATGTCTTGTAGATTTTTTGCTGATTTTAATTTTTCCTTGACATTTCCACTAAGATAAATTGGAGTAAAAATTAGCTCTCTTTCGCCTTTTGATAATTTTTCTGGATCGTAAAAAGCCAGTTTTTCTGCAATAATTTGATCTTCGACTTCGATATTTGATTTTCCTAGTTTTTTTGAAATATAGTTTATATCGATCTTTCCAAACTGATACATGCTTACTAATACACCATCCTTTTCATTGTCAAACAAAATTTCAGGAGTAAAGCCTATTGTTCGGTGAAGTAAAATATTAGCCTTTTCGCAGCTTTCCTTTATGGCTTCTTTGCCATCTCTTGCACGTTCTGGTTTTTTATAGTTTTTTTCTAGAGCTTTGACTTTGCTAAACTCTACATCTAGATTTTTAAATGATGCTGCCTTATTCCCAGATAAAAATCCTTCGCTAATATGATAGTTGTCTAGTAACAAATTAAGCTGTTCTCTTGTTTGCTTTAGTTTTATATCATCGTCTTTGATATCTGTCTGCTCTAGTGCAATGAGCTCTTTGAGTTTGTCTCTTAAAGGTATATACTTTTTAATTCTATTTTGGATGGTGGGGCTTAAATCTTCAATTTTTGATGCTCTTATTTCTCCGTTTATCGACGAGGTTATTTTGCAAATTTGATCATTATAGATTAAAAGGCTATTTTCTTTTAAATCCTTAACATAATCATAGGCATCGTCGTAACTTTCTATTGCAAAGTCGATAATAGATGCCGGCTCTCTCCACTTATATACGTTAGCAGGAAGTTGATTTTCTATAAAATTTTCTATTGCTGTATCAAGACTAAAATTTATATCGTCTTTTGGATCATAAAAAATTGCTTTTCCAAATTGCCCATTTCTCAAGATCGGCTTAGCAAGTATGTTTTGGGGATTTTCAATAAAATAATGGTTTATGCTTTGATTTAATTCTGTGCCATCTTGTGCTACTTGAGTTGATTTAATATTGGATATTTCTTTGTTATACTCAGGATGCTTGCCTTTTTGTAGAAAAATGATATCTGTTTCAGCCTCTGTGTGCTTAAAAACATTGTTTGGCAAACGCACTGCACCTAAGAAAGTATGATTTTGCGCTATCTCATCTCTTGCTGAATTGTATTTAGCATCCATAAAGTGACGACTTACTACAAAAGCACTTATTCCATCTTCTTTTAAACTGTATTGTGTGGCTTTTTGTATAAAGAAATTATGGGCTGAACCATATAAATCTTGATGCTTATTATCAAAAAGTGGGACATCTAAAAATGGAGGATTGCCAACAACTGCGTCAAACTGCTCATCATAAGTAAATTTTTCGTAGCCAATGTTATTATTTTTTTGATTCGGATATAAAATTTTGTTCATTTTAATTGTAAGAGGTTCAATATCAAGACCAGTAAAATGAAAATTATCGTTTTTGTTAAACGTAATAAACGAACCATTTCCTACACTAGGCTCTAGAATTTCTTTGTTCAAATCTGCTCTATCGGCATTAATACCAAGTCTTTCGAGACCTTTATACATTGCCGAAACGATATTTTTAGGCGTATAATATGCAGTTAAATTTGAGCGTTTAGCAGCATCATATTCACTTTCGCTAAGTAGCTTTTTGAGCTCTTCTCTTTCATCTTTCCATTTTTCATTGCGTTCATCAAATAGTCCATTTATTCCTCCCCAGCCTGAAAAGTTAGCTATTGTTAGCTGTTGCTCTCTTGTAATATTTAGTTCTATTTCGCCTTTCTTAGCAAGATCTAATTTTGGGTAAATTTCGTTAGTAGTTTTAATTGCTGCAATATTTTTTCTAAATCTATCCTTTTCCCCACCTAGTTCTAGGGCATCGCTTAGTTTTAGGTCCTCAAAGGTATTATTGAATTTTTTTATAGGATTAATTATGGTTTCTTCATTTGGTGTAACATCTGTTGTGTTTATAGTTTCAAATAAGCTATTTTCTATCTCATTTATCTGTGCATCTATATCAATCGTTTTTTCTATAATTGAATTGAGATTACCTCCAAAGTATTCTGGATGAGCATCTGCCATACTAAATAGATCAAGACTATCATATAGATTATTATCATTTTTCTGTTTTGCCATTTAAAATCCTTACAAAAAAATAAAATTTTAAAATAAAATTTTATCTAAATTTATGGCAAATGCCGATTTTTACATACTTTTATAACAATATATTATTATGTGAAATATTAAATATTTTTATACAATATTAAAA
>NZ_CABPVS010000009.1:0-18408 GCF_902460845.1 Campylobacter concisus
GTAGAAACCCCTTCTGCCACCAAAAGCCAAATTTTCACTATCACAACTCAAACAATAAATTTGTCACCCCAAACGCGGTGGATGACATCCGCTTCTTCTTAAACTAAAGTAAAATTTATAAAAAACCCTGCTAAAAAGATCCTTGCCAAATTTCAAGCATTGCTTAGCTTTGCTATTAAAGATGCAGTTACAATGAAACGGACCTGATAGCAAAAATGGATTTATTTCAATGTAAAAAAATGTGAAATTGTTTAAAAATTTGCGTGACTTTTGAAAATCGCTGATATGTTTTTTGCCAAGATTAATGAGCTTTATGCATGGGACAAGGCATCAGCGTTTTTCCTTTGAGATAAATTTTGTCCGGCATTATAAACGCTCTTTGCCAAATTTTTGTTTAAAGATTGGGCGCTACTAAATTTCACGCCCAGAATATTTAGTCTTTTTTGCCTTTATTTAAAGATTTTAGCTTAGCATCCATATCAGCTGTAAGCATAGTAAAGACCTTATTTGTAAGCTCCTGAGTTAAATCCTTGGCCTCTTGCATTGTTTTTTTGCTAAATTCATTTAGGAGTTTGTCCGCTTTTTTCTTATCTTTTTTATAAAGTTTGACGTACTCATCTTCAAATTTAGCCTGTTTTACCGCCAACTCTTTTTCAAATTTAGAGTAGGCCTCTTTAACCACTGGCGAATACTTCTCATAGTCAGTCATCACAAGGGTTTGAAGCTTTCTATAAACCCAGTATATAGAAGTATCATCAGCGTCGTATGAGCCATCAGTGTAACCTTTTATAAAACCATCAAGCCCCTCGTAATACGGCAAATAAACGCTAAGATCAGCCATGCCAAGAGCGACATAGGTCACGCGGCCGATCTCTTTTGGTAGCCATGGGCGCACCTGCATGACGTGAGACTCGTATGTTCTAAAGACGCTTATGGCGCGGTAGATGTTTTTCTTATCTTCATCTTTGCTGGCGTAGTTATCAAACGCAGTGCCGTTGTAGTGGGCTCTCATCGCAGCTTTTAGGTCTTCAACACTTAGTTTTTTCTCTGGTTTTAAAAATACTGGGAATTTCTGACCATCGGCGAAGTCTTGTTTTAAGCTTGGATTAAACATGCTTTGAACCCAGCAAACACGTGGATAGTTGTAAGTCACATCTCTCTCATCGTCCCTTGTATAGGCCTTTGTAAAGTTAAATTCTCCATCTTTTGCAGGGTCATAAGTCTTGTTGTCGATCGCAAATTTGATCACATCTTTTGCACCCATAAAATTTGGATCATTCTCTTTGTAAGCGTGTAGTCTGCCTTGGTTTGCAGTGACGAAGTACTCATCTTGCGGGATCTTTGAAGCGATCCATTTGTGGCCAGTACCAGTCTCAAAGTACCAAAGCTCGTTTGCGTCGATAAATACCACGCCAAAGCCCTCTCCAGCGCCTTTTGTCTCTACTATCTCGCCAAGAAGCTTAACGCCCTCTTTTGCACTCTTCATACGTGGCAAAAGCACGTCTGGGATGTCATCTTCTGTGATACCGCTCTCTTCGTTATATGGATCGATCTTTAAAAGCTCGTCTTTTGCGTAGATGGTCTCAGTGCCACTTAGTCCAACGCCAGCCTCGTTGTAGCCGACTGCTCCGTGAAGCTTTGTGTGTGAGTTTGCGATAGTTGTGTATCTCATACCATCTTTTGGAAGCGGATATGTAAAGTCATTTGCGCCGTCATGGGCTTTTGAGCTGTGCATACCAGTTTGGTTTTTCGTAGCTGGATGGATCAAAAAGACTTGAGCTTTTATAGCCTTGCTATCTGCGCTTCTAGCCACTAGCATAGAGCCGTCGTTTGAAGCTTTATCTCCTACTAAAATGGTAGTGCATGCCAAGCTACTTGTGCCTAAAATCGCACTCATAGCGACGATTGATGCAAGAATTTTGCCTTTCATTTTTACTCCTTTAGTAAAATAAAATTTCTTTATGTGATTATACGCCAAATTTAATAAATTAGTTCCATATTTTAAAATTTTTTTAAGTTAAATGTAAATTTATTGCAAATTTTGTCTAAGTGAAATTTAAATTTTCTAAAGGATTTTTCGCTATAATCCAAAACTTACGCGATTGCGTATAAAATTTCAAAAAGGATTAGCATGCCAAAGATGAAAACCGTTCGCGGTGCTGCTAAGCGCTTTAAAGTAGGTAAAAATAAGATAAAAAGAGGCTCTGCTTTTAGAAGCCACATCTTAACAAAAAAACCTAGTAAGCGTATGAGAGACCTTCGTGGACCACACTACGTGGATAGCACAAACGTCTCAGCTGTTCGCAAAATGCTCGGCGTATAAGCAGCGTAGATTTAAGTTTTTGACAAAAAAGTCATTCAAACTCCCCCAAATTTAGGGGCAAGACTCACTTTGTGAGCGCCAATTTGTAAAAGGATAAATATGGCAAGAGTAAAAACAGGCGTAGTTAGAAGAAGACGCCATAAGAAAGTTTTAAAGCTAGCACGTGGCTTTTTCAGTGCTAGACATAAACACTTTAGAAAAGCTAAAGAGCAACTAGAGAGAAGTTTAGTTTATGCATACCGCGACAGACGTCAGAAAAAACGTGATTTCAGACGTTTATGGATCGTTCGTATCAATGCAGCTTGCAGACTAAACGACATTAGCTATTCAAGATTTATCAACGGCTTAAACAAAGCTAAGATCGAACTTGATAGAAAAATTTTAGCTGATCTAGCTATGAATGACGCGAAGGCATTTGCGGCACTTGCAAAACAAGCAAAAGATGCTTTGAAATAACACCTTTTCTCCGCTTCGGCGGAGATCTTCTTTTTTTAAATTTCTATCAAATTTTTATTAAAATTTATTTTTCGAAATTTTTTTTAATTAGTTATTTTGTATTCAAATTTTAAATTAATACCACTATAAAATTTTACTTCATCAGCTAGGTGCAAATTTAGTAATATAAATTTGAAAAATTTGCTTACCATTACTAGCCAAACTAGCCAAGAGCAAGTATAAAACTCGCTCTAAATAGCTAAATTTCAATACTCGTATCAAAGCAGTGTTTCACCGCTCCACTAAATAAAATTTTACCGTTTTCAAGCCTAAGTCCAAGCTCCTCGCCGCTTTTTGGATAGACTTTTAGGCATTGCGCTGCATTTAAATTTAAAGTAGCGCCGTAAAAGCAAGCCGCCATACCAGTGCCACAAGCTAGCGTCTCGTCCTCTACGCCCCTTTCGTAGGTTCTCACCTTTAAAGCTCCACCCTCAAATTTGGCCAAATTTACATTTGCATTGTATTTTTGACGAAGCGCCCTGCACTCTTTGACGTCAAATTCCTCTAAATTTTGTGTAAAATTTACAAGGTGAGGCACGCCAGTATCATAAAAATACCAAGTTTTGCCGTTTTCATTTAGCGGCTCGCTTAAAATCTTTGGACTTGTTAGCACAACCTCGATACACTCGTTTTTCACACTTGCCATAACCTCGCCACTACCAGTTAGCAAGACAAATTCGTTTGAACTAACAAGACCATTTAGATAGGCATATCTAGCAGCCGCGCGCGAGCCGTTGCCACACATCGCAGCGTAGCTTCCGTCGCTGTTGTAAAACTCCCATTTCACGCCCTTTTCGTAAGGCAAAAGCACGATGAGCCCATCAGCTCCCACACCGTTCGTTCTGCTGCAAATTTGCCTTGCTAGCTCACTTCTATCTTTACTCAAAAATGTATGAAATATTACAAAATCGTTGCCACTAGCGTTGTACTTTGAAACTTGCATTATTTTTCCTTTAACATTACTCTACTTATTTTTGCCAAATTTATATAAAACTATCCGCAAATTTGCCTTAGAAATTTCTCTAGTTCTTGCTCTAAATTTTTTTTATCATCACTATTATCTATGATAAAATTTGCCCTTTTTCGCTTTTGCTCGATATCCATCTGAAGCTCCACTCTTGCTTTTGCGTCCTCTAAACTTAGACCATTTCGGCTCATTAAGCGGCTTAGCAAAAGCTCTTTTGGCGCATAGATCACAGCTATATTTTTAAACTCAGCGTATCGATCCTCTTTTTCAAAAAACAAAGGAATATCGACAAAATAAACCTGCCCCAAGCACTCAAGATTCGTAGCACGAGATAAAATTTCTTCCTTTATCTTTGGATGCAAAATTTGCTCTAAAATTTTTAATTTTTTTGGATCATTAAAAACAATGGTACCAAGTTTTTGACGATCGATCTTGCCAACTTCGTCTAAAATTTGCTCGCCAAAAAATTCTACTATCTCACATTTACAAATTTCAAGCTGTTCATGAGCGATCACGTCCGCATCAATCACACTAAAGCCTCGTTTTTTTAGCAAATTTATAGCCGTGCTTTTACCGCTAGCGATCGAGCCTGTGACGACATAAGCGTTTGGAAATTTCTGCAAACTCGCTCCATTTTTGAAAATTGATGACAATTTTAGCAACTTTTGGCTAAAGTTTTAAAAAATTACAAAAAAGGGTAAAGATGATAAGCTATAAAGATGCTGGAGTGGATATAGATGCTGGAAATAGCTTTGTTGAGGCGATAAAGCCTTTCGTAAAATCTACACAAACACCAAACGTTATAGGTGGCATTGGGTCATTTTCAGGAGCGGTCAGACTACCAAGCGGGTATAAAAATCCAGCCATTCTAGGCGCGACTGACGGTGTCGGCACAAAGCTTCGCCTAGCTATCGACGCTAAGAAATTTGACGGCGTGGGCGAGGATCTAGTCGCAATGTGCGTAAACGACCTCATCTGCAACTTCGCCACACCACTCTTTTTTCTCGATTACTACGCAACGGCAAAGCTTGAGATAGAGAGTGCCAAAGAGGTTGTAAAAAGCATCGCAAATGGCTGCAAAAAGGCGCAATGCGCACTTATCGGCGGCGAGACAGCTGAGATGCCGTCGATGTATGAAAAAGGCGACTTTGACCTTGCTGGATTTGCCGTTGGTATCACTGAGGCTGATGAGATCGACAGAAGCAAATTTGTAAAAGCTGGTGACGTTTTAGTCGCACTTCCTAGTAGTGGCCTGCACTCAAATGGCTTCTCTCTTGCAAGAAAAGTAGTTAGCGAGCTTGGACTAAAATTTGATGAAAAAGTAGGCGATAAAAAGCTCATCGACGTACTTCTTGAGCCAACTAGAATTTACGTGAGCGACTTTTTAAGATTAAAGGATAAGATTACGGCAATGGCTCACATCACCGGTGGTGGCATAGTTGAAAACTTGCCTCGCGTCTTCCCTGCTGGACTTGGCGCAAAGGTGCAAAAAAGTGCTATAAAAACGCCTGAAATTTTTAAAATCATCGCACAAAAAGTAGAAGATAGCGAGATGATGAGAACCTTTAACATGGGCGTTGGCATGATATTAGTTGTGTCAAAAGAAAACGTTGACGCTGTCCTAGCTAGCAGCGATGGCTACGTGATCGGTGAAGTAGTAAATGGCAAAGGCGTAGAGCTAGTTTAATGCAAGAAAATAGCAAAAAACGCTTACTAAAAACCGAAAATAAGAGCTTTTTTGATCTTAGCATCTATCAGTTTTTAGGCATGTTTGGCGTGCTAGAGAGCGATATCAAAAAGCTTGATTTTTATGAGTATTGGTGTGAGGTCTCGAGAGGATCAGGCATGCTACCTATCATGCAAGACAACGGCGAGGACGGCGATCTTTACGATGAGAGCTGCGAGGTGATCGACTGCCTTATCTACCTATATGACTGGGAAAAATTTAGCCGTATCTACATAAACACAGGAAAATAACTTGGCAAAGCAAAAGGCAAAAATCGCACCGATCTGGGCTAGAGTAAAGGCCTCTATCATCGATCTTTTTATCATCGGTATGCCGATATTTTATGCGACAACATATCTTGTGCTTGATGGCAAAGAGGCATTTTTGCACAACCAAATTGCCATTTTTGGTGCAAATAGCCTGATCTCGCTTATAATATGCCTTTTTTTTAGCATAAAAGCACAAACTCCAGGCTATAAAGCACAAGAAATTTATCTAATAAACCTAAAAACCGGTAGAAAACTAAGCTTTTTTCACACCATCTTGCGCCAAATTTGCTTTGCCTTTGCTGGCTTTAGCATACTTGGACTTTGCCTTTGTTTCTTTAGAAAAGATAAACTAAATCTGCACGACATCATCACTCACTCAGCTGCCGTGCAAAGATCAGAGGGATAAATTTTACTTCGCTCCATGCCAAAGTAAGCGATTTTTGCCAAGTTTTGTATCGATGCTCTCTTCTATGATAGAGCAAATATACTCTTTTGAAAGTTGTATAGACTCCTCTAAGCTCTTGCCCTTTGCTAAAAAGCAAGCAAGTGCAGTTGAGAAGCTACAACCAGTTCCACTCATTACAAGCGGATTAACAAGTGGAGTCTTAAAATTTCTTAGTGAGCCATCTTTTTTATAAAGTGTGTCTATGCTGCTATCTTCGCTGATATGTTTCTTTACGATGACATCACAAGGCAAATCTTTATAATCATCACCAAAAAGCACATTTGCCTCATCTAAATTTGGAGTAGTTACTGTAGCTAAGCTCATTAGCTCTTTTAGTTTTGCCACCGCACTATCTTTTATAAGTTTGTGTCCGCTTTTTGAGACGCAAACTGGATCAAGTACTACTTTGGTATTTTTTTGAGCCAGTAAAAACTCACGCACCACTTCCATAATCTCTTCACTAAATAACATGCCTATCTTAATCGCATCAAAGCTAAATTCTTCCGCAAGCGTATTTAGCTGATCTTTGACAAAACTAGGCTCTAAGCAAACTACACTCTTTACAGCATCCGTAGTCTCAGCGACCAAAGAAGTTACCGCTGTTGCACTATAACAATTAAGCCTAGCACATGTTTTTATATCTGCTTGAAGCCCAGCTGTGCCGCTATTACAAGAGCCTGCGATGATTAGAATTTTTTTCATCGTTTTCCTTTGAAATTTTTGGCTTATTATAGAGGATATTAGATAAATTTGAGTTTTTTAAAACAGAAGAAATTTGAGCAAAAAGCTCAAATTTATGAAAGTTTATTTAAGTCGTTATCGATATCTATATATATCGTAGTTGCATTAAGATTTGTATGCTCAAAGCTAGGATCTATCTGCTTATCACTCTCTTTATGTTCGTTTATTTTGGTTAAAAGATCATCTTCTCTTAATCCATGCTCATTTATTAAATTTGGATCTATTTCATTAAAACTAATATTTGCGCTAGCCTCATCATTTAGCTCTTCTTGCTCTAAATTAGTTGCACTAAGGATATCATCTACTTTTTCATTTATATGATCTAAAATAGATACATAATCATTGCCAAGAAGTGCTTTAAACAATGCGTCAGTATCTATACTAGACTCACCAATATCATCGCTTACTACGCTACTATCTAGCCAAAGAGTATCGTATCCGTTTATTGATATATCTTGTCCATCATTCGCAGTGATTGTAATACTTGAGCTTTCACTCTCGCCCTTTATAGCCTCTCCGATATATACTTTATCATTTACGTCTAAAACTCTTACATGATCATTTTGGTCTATCGCTATAACATCAGATGAAACACTTTTAACTATACCAGCTACTGCTGCCATCTTTATTCCTTATTTTTATTTGTCGGTATTTTAGTATATTTAATTACTTTTGTATATTGTACTATGGTACAAGGTGGCGATAATTCCAAATCATTCAGATTTTGTGATTAAAATATATCCGCTCTCGCTGATATTTTTAAATTTCACACCAAGCTCACGTTTTAGGCGAAGTATCACATTTTGGATAGCCGCCTTGCTAACATCGCTTTCATAGACAAATTCTTCTATCATCTCATAAGTAACTAGCTTATTTAGATTATAAGCAAAGAGCCAAAATATCTTATTTTGCAAAAAGCTAAGATAAATTTCAATGCCGTTTTTATAAATTTTCTCTCTTTTTAAATTTATACTCACCTCATCGCTTAAATAAACCAGCTTTTCATCTCGTTCAAAACTTAAACTAATAAGCATTGCTCTAAGATCCTTCATATCAATAGGCTTTTTTAGAAAGAGCATCGCCCCTTCCTCCATGCTTTTTATCAAATTTTCATCGCTATCATAAGAGGTAAAGACGATAAATTTTTGGTGCGGCTTTGTGCGCTTCATCTCATTCATCATTTCAAAGCCATTAAGCACTGGCATGTGAATATCGCTCATCACGATATCAAAGCCTTGCTTTTTAAATTTCTCCACGCCATCTTGTCCATTGCAAGCACCAATTACCTGCTCGCAATAAGGTTTAAGCCCACTAATAATAAGCTCTCTTGCCATATCGTCATCTTCGACTACCAAGACAGACGTCTTTTTTAAAATTTCTAAGACTTCTTGCATTTTAGTCCTTTAAATTTATATCAAAACTTAGCTCAAACACCGTTGGCTTTGCGTTATTTACGAGCCTTACATCACCATTTAGCTTTTCTTGTGCTAGCTTTTTAGCAAAATAAAGTCCTATGCCATTTCCTTGCTTTTTGGTGGTATTTAGCCAAGTAAAAATTTTCTCGCTCATTTGCTCGCTTACGCCATTTCCATTGTCATAAACTCCGATGTAGCACTTATATTCAAAGCTTCTAAATTTTATCTCGATGATACGTTTTAGTGGCTCATCTTTGTAGCTTTCGACAAGTGAGTCTTTTGCGTTGTGTATTAGGATTAACAAAATTTGTTGGATTATATTTTCTATCTGACGAACTTTTTGTTCATTAAAGCCGCTAAATTTTACACTCACATTTGCACGGCTTAGCTCTGTGTGCATGAGAGTTATTAGGTTTTTAACGCTTGTTTGTACCTCAAATTCGCTCACATTTTCAGCGCTTTTGTAAAAATTCCTAAAAATTTCAATAGTACTTGAAAGAAGTTTGACTGAGCTTTGTCCTTTTTCAAGTAAATTTATTAGCTCCTCATCGCTTAATTTACCTTCTTTTTTTAACATTATGCACGAGCTTAGCATTAGTTTTAGCGAATTTACCGGCTGAATGAATTGATGATTGATACCACTTATTAGCTCGCCCGCCTCACTCATTTTGGCTCTATGAGTTAGCAATGTTTCATACTCATCTTGTATCTTTTTTATCTTGTTATACATAAAATTATGAAGAATATTTGCCAAAAATGTGAGCGCAACGAAGGCAAAGAGCAAGCTTAGAGCATTTTTTAAAGCTTCTTTTGTTAAAGCTGAAATTTCCTCTTCATTATTTGTGCCAGCTCCTATGAACCAATTTATCGTTGGTATCTCAGCTACTTGGATTAAATTTTGTCCTATTTTTAAGCTCGTAATATCTTCATCTTTTAAAAACAACTCTTTAAATTTCTCCTCGATCTCTTTTTTTAAAGCAAGATCAGGTATCGATGTTAAAATTTCACCGCTATGAGTCACCAAAAATGAGTAAGAATTTGGCGCAAGGCTAAAATTTTTAATGCTATTAAAGATATTTTCTATACGCACGACGCCACAAAGTGCTGCTTTAAATTTCGCTTGTTTTGTGACTGGAACGCATAAATTTAGAGTTGAGCCTTTTAAAATTTTATGTTTTTGCATGAAATTTACACTTGGAGCATTTGTATTTTTTGTCTCGACATACCAGATAAGCCCTGCTCTTTCACTTTTTGGCATAACTTCTTCTAAAATTTTTTCTCCATCTACAAAAATTTCTCCATCATCCCTTAAAAGCTGCATTAGATCAAATTCTTTCGCGTTTTGCTTAAAGAGCTTTATAAAGCCAGCTATCTTTTCATCGTCATCTACGATGCCTGCATTTTGTATAAATTTTGACGCACGAATGAGTGAATTTATACGCTCATCAAGCCAAATTTGAAAGTTGTTTACGATATTTTTGCTAACTGCTATGTTATTTTTATCAGATAGCTCTATGATTTTCTCTTTTGCATTGCTATAAATATTTAGCCCAAGAAGTATTACAAAAAGGCTAGCAAGCAAGATGATGGCGTAGATTTTAATATTTTGTGATTTTAAATTAATACCCATGCGTGCAGTATATCCTAAGTTAGCCCAAATTTGGGCTAACTAAATTCATTTTAAAAAGGATAAAAGCTTTGAAACGAGCATAAGTGCAAGCACTACAAAACAAACACTAAACCCAAGCAGCGTGCAATCAGCCATCGACATAAATTTAGATGATGGCACAAGATACCAGCCGTCCGCATAAAGATCAACTATGCTCTTTTGCAAATCGCTTAGCATCACGCCATCAGGCACCATAGGGCTATCATATCCGCAGTCGCCTGTTGGCATAAACCAGTCAGGCGCCCACTTCTCAAGCGGCAAGCCAAATGGATAGTGCGGCTCAGTCGAGCAGCCCTGCACGCCGAAAGGATCATCGCCATGCACTGCGTCGTGGATTTTGGCTAGCTTTACGCTATACATTATGCCCTGCACCGCTCCCCAAAAGGCAAAGACGTAGCCAACTAGAGCAAAGAGCAAATTTTTTGGATTTATGATAGCGATCACGCCGCCAAGTGCCATGCACAAAAAGGCAAAACGTATATAGACGCACTGCTCGCAAGGAGGCATATAAGCGTAGTTTTGAAAGAGCGAGTGCGCGATAACGACAAGCGCGACGCTTACAAAGACTAAGATCGCCCAAGAGATGCGTGAGTCTTGAAATTTAGCCATTTTTTTAAAAAAGCTCATGTGGCGCCTTATTTTTTAAGAAGCTCTTCGATGAGTGCTGCCATGCCGTCAAGCGAGCTAATTGATTTTGTCATGATGAGGTATTTGCCATTTACGACAAATGCTGGCACACCTTGAATTTTTGCCACATCGTAGCTCTCGTCCCACTTCTTAAGTAGCTCAGTCACTTTTGGATTAGCTAGCTCTTTTTCATAATCAGCTTTACTAACGCCAGCAGCATCAAGTCCAGTCTTTAAAAAGCCCTCAGCGTCTTTGCCATCACCCCAGCGCTCTTTTTTGTCGTGATAAGCCTTGTAGTAGGCAAATTTAGCCTTTTTAAATAGCGAATTTTCATCAAATAAGCTAACCCCTTTTGCCTCATCCATAACGATAAGCACAGCAAAAACCTTGCTCGCAACCTCGCCATAATCGCCCTTTGTCTTTAGATGAAATGGTTCGTATTTTAGCCCAGGGATTTTCTCAACTACCTTTGGAGTGACGCTCTTATCATACTTGTAGCAAAATGGGCAAGCGTAGCTAAAAATTTTAACTAGCGTATTTTGCCCCGCGCTTAGTGGCTTTTCAAGCTTGACGTAGTCCTCACCCTCGCTAAATGCACTAGCACTGATCGCACCAGCTACTGCAACGGCAAAGATAGCCTTACTAAATTTAGATAGAAAACTCATGATAATCTCCTTTAGATGATTTATTTTGAGTTATTCTACAACCAAGCTCAACCGCAATTTTAACGCTAGAATAAATTTTGGCTGAAATTTATAAGATATCGCATTGATTAAAAATTTAATTTTTACTAGAGCTTATCTCATTTATTGCTGATAATGCATTTAAAGCACTCGGATAGCCTATAAATGGTATAAGTGTCGTAACAACGCTTATTAGTTTAGCTCTATCGTTGCCGATACCAAAATTTGCAGCAATGTGCCCTAAAAGCTGTGGTTTTGCAAAGCCAAGAGTCGTGATATAGACAAATGTCAAAAGCTCTCTAAGCTCTAAGCTAAGTCCATCTCTTGCATAAAAATCGCCAAAGCAGTTTTGCGATAAAAACTCCATTATATGTTTTTGATCATTTGGCATTGATGCGATAAATTTATCAACCGCTGGAAAAAGTTTTCTTTGTATCTCAAGGCCTCTTTCGCCTCTACCTTCTCTTGATTTTTTAGGCATATTTTCAGGCTCTATATAGCGCTCATTAAAAATTTCATCAGCTAAAAATATATAATCTTCTACCTTGCCAAGCCCAGCATAAGGCACTGCTTGATATAAAATTTCTCTTATCTCTTTTGCTGATATGCCTACATTTAAAGCAGCCCTAACGAAGCTTTTAAATGAGCTTTTTGCACCTTTGCTCACGCAAAGAGAGGCGATGATAACCGAAAGTCTTGTTTTTTCATCAATATTTATCACTTCACTAATATCGCCTAAAAAATTTAAATAATCCTCTAGAAAATCGCTACTATCTGACTCAAGCTGTGAGCTTGAGTTAAACCAAATTTCATAAATTTTCTTTGCATTGTAAGTTAGTGTCATAAGTTCTGCTCCATTGTTTGGGGCTGATTATAAGTGCTAAAGCGTAAATGCTAGCTTAAGGTCCAAAAAGACAAAAATTTTTAATATAAATTTAGATTTTAAGCCATTATAAAGTTTATCGTGATTTTTATGTTATAAGGTTTTATTACAATTACGAAGGACGCAATATTTTTTATTACTCCTTTTACCTATTTTAAGCCTTGGGCGTTCCGAGGCTTTTTCTAAATTTTATAAGCTTTATGAGTAGAGTTTATAAAATTTATCCAAAGGAGATGTTATGAAAAAGACTTTGAGTTGTGTTGTGCTAGCTTCTGTGCTTTGCTCAAGCGCTTTTGCGATAGGCGGCCCAAGCGGAGCTAAACTAGACTATGCTATCACTGGGCAAATAGGCGAAGTAGTGGTAAATCCATACGACACTGCCCCACTTACAGCAGTCATCAAAAATGGCGGCTACACACTAAGCAATGCCAAAGTAACCATCGTACCAAAACAAGGCGGTCAGGTGATAAGCTACAAAGTGGCTGATAAGCATCTTCGCACACATGGCGGCATCCCAGTTTTTGGCATGTATCCTGACTATCAAAACACCGTTGAAGTCGAGTACGACAAGAGCTACAAAGGTAAGACCGAGCATATAAAAGAGAGCTATAAAATTTACGCTCCAGCCATCTACCTAGAAAGCTCAGGTACACCAAATCAAAAGGGCGCGCTATTTGACAAGATCGAGGTTACTAAGCCTGCGAGTGCTAAATTTGCAAATCGCCTCTACTATGTAAATAACTTTGTAAATAAAACAGGCAAGGGCACAAAAGTCGTTTGGAACAACCCAGCTGGCGGTGCGATCGAGTGGAACTACAGCCCAAATAATTTCATCCTTGATACAAAAGGCGAGGTTAGATGGTACCTTGAGCCAAGCAAAATTTACGATCTAAAGCAGCCATTTCACGCTGGCGTGATGATGGGCTTTAAGCAAAATGACGACGGCGCTATGACTTGGGGATATGGCCAAAGATACGCAAAATACGACATCATGGGTAGAGAAATTTTTAACCGCGAGCTACCAGCTAGCTACAACGACTTCTCTCACTCAATGGACGTAGCACAAAATGGACACTACTTCTTGCGCGTGGCAAATGCTGATTATAAAAGAGCTGATGGCAAAAATGTAAGAACAGTGCGCGACGTGATCGTTGAGCTTGACAGAGATGGCAACGTAGTTGATGACTTTAGACTATATGAAATCCTCGATCCTTACCGCGACATCGTACTAAAAACGCTTGATCAAGGCGCAGTTTGCTTAAACATAGACGCTAAAAAAGCAGGCCACACTGCAAGCGCAGATGAGCTTCAGTCTATGGATACACATGATAAATGGGGCGACATAGTTGGCGCTGGTCCAGGACGCAACTGGGCACATGTAAATAGTGTAGACTACGACCCAAGCGATGATAGTATCATCATCTCAAGCCGCCACCAAGACGCAGTTATAAAGATCGGCCGTGATAAACAAGTAAAATGGATCATGGGCGCTCACAAGGGTTGGAGCGATAAATTTAAAGACAAACTCCTTCAGCCAGTTGATAGCAAAGGCAACAAAATAGTCTGCGAAGATGAGTATTCAAAATGCCCAGGATACGAGAGCGACAAAGGTGGCTTTGACTGGCAGTGGACACAGCACACGGCATTTAGGATAGATAGCAAGTCTAAAAAAGGCGAAATTTATCTCACTGTCTTTGACAACGGAGACACAAGAGGAATGGAGCAGCCCGCAATGGCAGGAATGAAATACTCTCGTGCAGTTGTTTATAAAATAGATGAAAACAAAAAGACAGTCGAGCAAATCTGGGAATACGGCAAAGAACGTGGTAAAGAGTGGTATAGCTCGGTCACCAGCCTTACACAGTATCAAGACGACCTTGATAGCATCATGGTATATTCAGCCGTTGCTGGCATGCAGTTTGATATCGCCAAAGGTCGCCCAGTAGGACTTCCTAGCCCACATATAGATGAGTTTGAGTGGGGTGCAAAAGAGCCTGGCATCGAGATAAAAATGACAAATGCGATGGGCTATCAGGCATTTCCATTTAGCTTACAAAAAGCTTTTGAGAAATAAGCAATTTAACTCTTACATAAATTTCCCTTCCATTTTGTATGGATAGGGAAATTTTTCTTATAAATTTTAAAAATTTAGCCATTCTTATATCCGATAAAGTTCTTAAATTATAAAAATAAAGAAAAAGAGAAAAAATTTTTTACTGCCTTAGTGGCATTGATGGCTGCTTTTAGTATAAATGCGGCTCAGTTTAGAGAGATCAAAGATATATCAGGTGACATAGTAAAAGTCCCAGTAAATATAGAAAAGATCGCTACACACAGTCTAGATCCAACTGGAAAATAATTTATCTTACAGCGGTAAATTTATCTACATTTGCCGCTAATTTTATCCATTTTCAGCTTTTACTGATCTATATAGACTTACTGATTTGATATATACTAACTACTACTTATTAAAAAGATAAATGACTATGAGAAATTATAGAAATAAAAAAATATCCCAAAGGAAAATTCCTTTGGGATTAGTTAGTTAAACATTAAAATACGTGTACTTGGTCTTGAACTTCTAGAGTTACAGTTTTTCCATCCACTGTGTTAGTATAAACATTGTAGTCAATATGATTTTCATCAGTAACTTTAGTACCTGAAGCAACCCAACCCTTGCTCACAAGACCAAGATGATCATCGCTATCGCCACTTATTCTTAGTCTGTTGCTGTTTTCAGTCATATCTAGAACATCTTTAGCTGATAGATTATTTATGTTATGGTTACCTTCAGTTAGATCTAGTTTTTCGATATTCTTAACTTTGCTAAAGTCTAAGCTATCATCAGCGATTTTTAATGTATCATATCCAGTTCCGCCGTCGATAGTTGTATTATTTAGGGTTACACCTTGTTTGATTGAGATAAAATCGTCGCCAATTCCACCTTCTATCTTAGCATCATTGAATGTTCCAGAGTTAACAAAAATTTTATCATCTCCGCCTCCAGCATATATACCACCATGTATACTACCATGTTCATTTTTGCCATTAAATACGGCTCCATTTACATATATTTCATCATTTCCTCCATCAGTACCATCATACGCATTGTCACCGTATACCCTAGAGGAATTAAATGTAGAGCCACTATTTAAATATATTTTATCTTCACCATTTCCAGCAACTATAAATGAATCATCTTGGAATATAGTTCCCTCTTTTACTGTAACTACATCATTTCCGCCACCAGTGATTACGCTAGATAATCTACCATCATCGCTTTTCATGAAAGTAGTATTTGTTATAGTTACATGATCTATATCATTAGCAGTGTATCCTGCATCATCGGTATATAACGTAGATCCCTTAAATGTTATGCGATCAGTATCACTATTGCCTTTAAGCTCTATAGTATCCTCTCCAGCGCCCATGTCTATAACAGTACGAGTGAGTGTTACTCCACTAGCTATATTTACGGTATCAGAGCCGGCACCAGTTTTGATGTTTGCCTGAGTAGTTGCAGTTATATTGGTATTGATATTTACTTCGTCATTATCTGCACCTGTATTTATAGCACCATCAAGCGTTACCTCATCTTCGATATAAACCTTATCTTCTCCACTATCAGTAAGAATCTCTGCATGCGTTAAAGTAGAATTTCTGATCACCACCTCATCTCCGTCAGCACCGGTATTTATAGTTGTTTTTGCGGTAGCGGTGCCATTAAGTTTAGAATTCTCAATATAAACTTGATCTACTCCTGCACCGGTATATATATTGTTTCTACCTTCCATCAAAGAGTCGCCTTGTATTTGTACCAAATCGTTTTTGCTACCGGTAGTTATATTAGTAGTTTCAACTTTGCCACCGTGTATCTGTAATTCCTTTCTATCTCCATCGCCCATATTTATATTTACTTGTTGGAAGTCTGATACTCTACCCGCATAGCTGCCGCTATTACCCAGACCAGTGAGCTGTAAAGAATCATGACCGTCACCCATATTTATCTCAGTTTCCGTTGCCGCAGAGTAGGTGTAACCTTGAGGTGAGCTTGCATTAATGTGCTCAAACATTACTATGTCATTGCCTTTACCGGTTTCTATTTTTGCGAAATTTAAAGATGCTCCGTCGTATACGTTGACATAATCCGCACCTTCGCCGGTTTCTATTACTCTTTCTTCGATAGTAGCTCCGTTTTGTAGAGTGATGGTATCTTGTCCGCTTCCAGTCGTTATGATATTTTTAGTAGGCGTACCGTTTTCTATTTTTCCAAGTAGTACGCTTCCATCTACTGTTATTTCGTTATTTCCATCACCTAAATTTATAGAAGTATCATTTTCTAATTTTACTTTAGGGGTGGCTACTGATTCCCCAGTAGTATCGGAGATATTTACTACGTCTCTATCGGCACCGCCTTTAATTTTTACGGAATCTAAATTTATACCTCTATTGACTTCAGTTGAATCTCTAGTAATATTTAGAGTGTTTACTCCGTCGCCCATAAGTATATTACTATTAGTAATTTGAGTTCCGTTAGTCATGGAAATTGTATCGTTACCGGCTCCACCGTCAATAGTCGAGTTACCACTAATAGTAGCATTCTCACCGATAGTAATCTCATCGTTACCGCCGCCGCCAGATATTATAGAGCCGCCGCTCATAGTTAAATTCTTGCCGACATTGATGATATCGTTGCCATCGTCGCTACCGGTTCCAGCGCTTCCGTTATCTCCCCAGTCGCCGTGTATACCTGAGTGATTGCTAAGGGTTAGATTATCGCCAGCCGTAATCTCGTCGTTACCACCGCCAGCTTGTATATCAGCCCAGTTTTCAAGCGTAACTTTATTTGCAATATTTACTGTATCCTTATATCCGTTACCGCTATCATCCGTCTGAATATTCGAATCAGATATTTTAGCGTCCTCGCCTATATTTAGTTTATCCTCACCGAAATCTAAATTTATATGAGACCCTCTAGTAACGGTACCATTTATATTTAACTTATCGTCACCATCCCCCATAATGACTCTAGAGTGTTCAAGTGTTGCATCTTTTTCTAGAGTTACAACATCCTCCCCGTTATGAACTCCTATCTCAGCATTTTTAACGGTAGCGCCTGATTTTATAGTTACGGTATCGTTTCCGCTCTGCCAGTTTATTATACGAGTTTTATTGTATGAATTATCATCTACATCACCAAATGAGTTTTCTATAGTTACATTATTATTACCGCTACCCAAATCGATATCTACCTTACTAAATGTTCCGCCTTTGATATTTAGCGCATCATCGCCTACTCCTAAATTAATATCAGAATTTGCATATGCACCAGTATTCATATTTAGTGTATCTTCGCCATCTTCAGTAGCAATGTTAGCACCATTAAGTCCTTGGTTGATATTTACATAATCGTCGTTATCGGTAATTTTGCCGTTAGCTTGAGAGTTAGCGATCTCATCGTTATCGGTAGTTACGTTTAGAGTTAAATTTCTTTTATATATGCCGTACTCTACTCCGTTTAGATTAGAATACTTGCTTCCGTCTTGTTCGCCTTGGTTTTGATTAGCACCCATTGCGGTAGGATTATGAGCTAGATCGACATTTTTAAGCCCATAGTTATCTATAGTAGTTACTCTTACTTTGACGTTATTGATTTGATTTGCGTCAGCAAGATTTACGATAGTACCGTGCGTCCAAGTATTGCCGCCGTCGGTAGAGTACTCTATAGAGTTTGCGTCGTAATCTACTCCGGCTACTCCGCCGCTAAAATTTAAATTTAACGTAGTAGGTCTAGCTGTCAATGCAGTAGGTAAAGATAGGTCATAAGTCATAACTCCGCCTTCGTTAGAGCCAGTAGAGCTTATATTTATGCCAACTTTAGGCGTAGTTGCCCCAATTCCAGCCCCAACAGCACTTCCTCCACTTACACCAAAGCTATTATCTCCACCTGCTGCTAGAGATAAAGCATCTATGCTTCCTACATTAGCATTAATGTTACTAATGTGGCCTCCTTCTGCAAAGCTAGTAGAAGATAAGCTTACGCCATCTCCACCATTACCACCTGCTTGTGGACCACCTGCAGCAGTTTCTTCTAGAGCATTAAGATCTGTTCCTTTTAAGATGGCTTGTTGTAAAGCTGAGATATCAGCTACTGTTTCGTTATTG
>NZ_CABPVS010000009.1:30316-38285 GCF_902460845.1 Campylobacter concisus
GGTACATTGATATTTGCGATTTTGCTATCAAAGACAAAGTCTGTATATTTTACTTTATCAACTGCTACTATACCTATTTTTATAACATCGTCTGATCTTCCAAGATCATTTGAGATTTCAAATTTTGAGTCATATTTAAAGTCATCTATCAAAATATTACTTATATCATTAGATGCGAAAGACACCCTTTTAAATTTAACTTTTGCCAAATAAGGTACAAGCTGACTCTCTAAAATTTTTGAAATCTTAACTGGCTCTTTATAACTTGAGTCGATATAAAATCCTTCGATATTTAGATCAACTTTGTTGTACTCACTAAAATCTTTCAAAACAATCTTATCTGCTTCAACCTTTAAGCTGTTTATACTATCTTTTGAATCAAGCGTCATACCAATCTTTATATCTTTTGTATTAACGGCAGTTTTTTGCTTATCGTTAAATTCAATATTGCTAAATTTGATATCTACATCTTTATCGCCAGTTAAGCTAACTTTTGTTTTAGTTGTTGCAATGACATTTGATCCCATAAATGTTGCGATAATATTTTTAATCATATCGTTTTGGATAGAAATTTTTGAGTCTATTTCAAAACCATCTATAAAAGCAAGTACTGTATGAGAAATTTCATTTTCTACTTTAAAAACCAAATCCTCATTTACATTTTTACCAAATATATTTTCCAAAAGATCTTTTGAAACACTAAAATCAAATGATCCTTTTGAGCCAAAAAAACCTTTTTTGTAATTGTTATTAGAAATTTTAAAGCCCTTAATATTGTTTAGATCATTCACTATCCTTTGATAGTTTTTCTCCACCTCATTTGAAGCAAAATAAACCGCTCCAATGGCTACCACGATAACTACGATTAAAGCAGATATCACCTTTTTCATGCTTTTCTCCTTTTTGTAATATGTTGTAAAAAAAACCAAATTCCAAGCAATAAACAAACCATAGCAAGAGGCATAATATATCCATGCTCGCCAAGATAGTCACTTGCACCTACAAAATAATCACCCGCTTTAAAGCTGGCAAATCCGATAATGACCGCCCAAAGCACTGACGAGATCAAATTTATAATGCTAAATTTATAAAATGAATATTTCGTAAGTCCAAGCGCGATAGGAACCAAAGTTTTGACGCCGTAGATAAATTTTTTGATAAATATTATCTTATCGCCGTGTTTTTTGGCCAAAATTCCTGCATAAGCAAGCTTTCTTTTATGATTTTTGATATAAGGCATAAGTGAGTTTTTATTAAATCTTGCGACATAAAAAATTAGCGTGTCACCAATTGTATTTGCCACAGCAGCGACAATTACACTAAGAGTGATATCCATCTTGCCAGCAAAACTTAAAATTCCAGCGGCGATTAATGCAACCATACCGCCACCAAGGCTATAAAAAAACAATACAATATAGCCGTATGTTGAAACTGAGTTTATGATATCTTGCATTAATCTCCTAAAAGTTTAGATGCGGAGGCTATTAGCTGTTCGTATGCATAGCCACTTTGCTTTAAAATTTCTTCTCTTGCACTGATGACTGCTCCACCAAAGCTAGCTCCCGCAAAAAAACCATCATTTGCGGCATATGCGTAGATATCACTTGAAAATTTAAAATCGCTTACTTTACTGTAATTGCGTCCAATGTCACCAAAAGCTACTGACAGCTTCGTGTCAAGCGTGATCTTGGCATCTTTAATATCGTGGATAATGCTATCTTTAAATATAAAAAGCACAAGCGAACTATCTTCATAACCAAGCTGTATACCGATACTGCCGCCACTTATGCTAACTGGTAAAATTTCACTTGGCGAGTTAATGTTACCAACAACCATGATACCATCCCCACCCATACCACCAACTACAAAACCGACCTTTTTAACACTTGGAAAGATGATCGTTGCTTTTGACTGCTCGATTAGCTCTTTTATAGGAGCATTTCTAGCGCCTCTCATCGTTGTTATAAACGAGTTTGCCGAGTCCAGCACGAGCTCCTCGCTGGCAAAGCCAATTGAGAAAAATAATAAAATTGAAAAAAGAAATTTCATATCTTGCCGTTATTTTGCAAAATCAACAGCACGAGTCTCTCTGATGACACTTACTTTTATCTCACCAGGATACTGCACCTTGCTCTCGATCTCTTGAGCTATCTCTTTTGCTACAAGCACGGCCTCATCGTCGTTTATGAGCTTAGCGTTTGCGATGACGCGGATTTCACGGCCCGCATTTATCGCATAAGCTTGCTTGATGCCATCTTTGCTTTTTGCGATGTTTTCGATCTCTTCGACACGCTTTAAGAAGCTCTCAAGTACCTCGCGCCTTGCACCTGGACGAGCTGCACTTAGTGCATCAGCTGCGCAAACAGCCGCACTTTCTATACTTGTTGCCTCTTCGTGGCCGTGGTGAGCGTAGATAGCATTGATGACTACTGGATGCTCTTTATAGCGTTTACAAATTTCTGCTCCAAGATCAACGTGGCTGCCCTCATACTCGTGAGTTAGCGCTTTACCGATATCGTGAAGTATGCCAGCTCTTTTTGCAAGTTTCTCATCTCCGCCACACTCAGCTGCAATGATGCCAGCAAGGTGAGCTACTTCAAGGCTATGAGCCAAGGCATTTTGACCGTAGCTCGCTCTAAATTTAAGCTTGCCTATTAGTTTTACGATCTCTGGATGAATTTTATTTAGACCAAGATCCATGACGATATTTTCGCCCTCTTCTTGTATACTTTGCTCAAATTCTTCAGTCACTTTTTTGTGAAGATCTTCTATCCTTGCTGGCTGGATTCTGCCATCCTCTACCAAAAGCTCGATCACTCTTGTTGCGATCGCACGTCTGTAAAGGTTGAAGCTACTTAGTATGATCGCATGCGGGGTATCGTCTATGATAATATCAACGCCAAGCACCATTTCAAGGGTCTTAATGTTACGTCCCTCTTTGCCAATGATCCTACCTTTTAGCTCATCGTTTTTGATATTTACGACATTTATCAGACGCTCAGCCGCAAATTCTCCAGCAAATCTTGACGTAGCCTGCGCCAAGATGTAATTAACTCTCTTTTTAGCCTCTCTTTTAGCCTCTTCTTCATATTTTCTGACGATGTGAGCGATGTCTGCACGAGACTTCTCCTCAACCTTTTTAAGCACAACCTCTTTTGCCTCTTCTTCCGTTAAACCAGCAGCGTGCTCGAGCACTCTTATCGCCTCTTCTACTTTGTTTTGATAAGTCGCTTTTAAATTTAAACCCTCTTCGTAAGTGATCTTTGCATCTTGCTTATCTTTTTCAAAAAGCTCTTTGCTCTCGTTTAAAAGCTCTTGCTCATTTAGCAAAATTTTCTCTTTTTTGGCTAGTTCATCAAATTTACTTGCATACTCTTTTTGAAGCTTTGTCGTTTTGTCATCGTATCTTTTTTTAGCCTCAAATTCAGCCTCTTGTACTGAAATTTTAGAATTTTTAAGCGTTAGCTCAGCCTCATACTCAATAGCTTTCGCCTTTGCTTTTGCTTGTTCTAAGAAAATGTTGTAGTTTGCATCATTTATCTTTTTGGCGTATAGATACCCTGCTCCAACGCCCGCCACACCGGCTCCTAAGCCTATTAAAACCTCTATCATTTATTCCTCTTTTTATATAATTTTTATTTGGGGTTATATAAAAGCCTGCTACCGCGTCTTGTGCATTTGAAAGCACATCTTTGGTGTAAAAGTCTTTTATCTCAAGAAAAACTATCCGTTTTGGCTTAATAGGCAAAGAGTCAAAAAATCTATCATAAAATCCTTTTCCATGCCCTATCCTAGCCATAGTTCCATCAACCCCAATCGCTGGAACTACTGCCATATCAAGTCTAACATTATCCATTTTTTTGCCAGATGGCTGTCTGACGTTAAATTTATAAGTTATAAATGGCAGTCGCAATCTTACCATCTTTAAGCTAAGACCTACCATAAAAGGGGCAAAAATTTCACATTTACGTGATAAATTTCGCCTTAGTTTAAGCACATCGACTTCGTAGTTAAGTGGCAAATAAAACAATACTTTCTTAGAATTTGTAAAATTTATCAATTTCAAAAGCGTTTTTGTAGCTTTATAATGCGAGCATTTGGCCTTAAATTTAGTAAGTTTCATTAAATTTGCTCTTGCATTTTTTCTAAATTCATTTTTTTCTAAATTAACGCTCATTTTATGCTCTTTCTTGTATAATCCTGAAATCTTATTCAAAAGGAAATTTATGACATTAAAACGAGCAATTATAACATCACTTTGCATTTTTGCATTTTTTGGATGTGGCGACGAGAACAAGCAAAAAAAAGAGCAAAATACAAGCGAACAAACGCAAGGCAAAATTTTAGATAAAAATGCTAGCAAAGATAAAAATTTAAGCAAAGACTCACTCACTCCAAAAATGAGTGAAAGTGCCCAAGAAAACGAGATAAAAGAGATAAATCTAAAGCTACTAAGTGGCACAACCATGCAGATTACAAAAAGAAGTAATGGCTTTGACGTAAAAGATGGCAAAAAAGCAACTCTTTACGTATTTTTCGCCACTTGGTGCCCTCCGTGCAAGGCTGAGATCCCACACTTAAACAACCTAAGCGAGAAATTTAAGAACGAGCTAGATATCGTTGGTGTGCTACTTGAAGACAAAAGTGAAGATGAAGTAAAAGATTTTGCTCAAAAATATAAAATAAAATATGAAGTCGCGGTTGGCGAGGGAAATTTTTTATTTGAAAAAGCGATGGGTGGCATAAAAGGCTTGCCTGCGTCAGCACTTTTTAAAGCAAATGGCGACTACGTTCAAGGCTACATCGGTCTTGTGCCTGAAGAGATGCTTGAAAACGACATAAATAGGGCAACAAAATAATGCTTGATTTTCTAAAAAAAGGCTTTGAAAAGACCTTTGGAGCGATAAGCTCAGCGAAGAAGTCAAAAAAGATAGACAAAGAGAGCTTAGAAGAAATTTTACTTGAAGCTGACGTAGCTTACGAGATCGTGGAGGAAATTTTATACTACTTGCCGCCACAAGATGAAGTAAGTAGAGCCGATCTAAGACGCGTTATGAGTAGCTATTTTATCTACGAAAATGAGCGCGTGATCGAGCCAGATAAGCCATTTGTCGATCTCATTCTTGGCGTAAATGGTGCTGGTAAGACGACAACGATCGCAAAGCTTGCAAATTTATATAAAAATAATGGCAAAAGCGTCATTTTAGGCGCTTGTGATACATTTAGAGCTGGAGCGATCGAGCAGCTGCGCCAGTGGTCAATCAGACTAAATGTACCAATAGTCGCCACACAGCAAGGGCATGATCCTTCGGCTGTTGCTTACGATACGATCAGCTCAGCCCTTGCAAAAGGTATCGACCGTGTGATCTTAGACACAGCCGGCAGACTTCAAAACCAGACAAATTTGGCAAACGAGCTAGAAAAGATCGTTCGTATTAGCAAAAAAGCTTATGAAAAAGCGCCACACCGTAAAATTTTGATTCTTGATGGCACGCAAGGTAACGCCGGAGTTGCGCAAGCGAAAGCGTTTAACGATATCGTCTCGCTTGATGGTGTCATCATCACAAAGCTTGATGGCACTGCAAAAGGTGGAGCGCTATTTGGCGTGGCAAGAGAGCTTGAGCTACCTATATTTTATATAGGTGTTGGTGAGAGCATGGATGATATCATCAAATTTAATCCAGACGAGTTTTTAGACGAGCTAATGGACGCCATTTTTGAGTAGGGTAAAATTTCTTAGTAAAATTTGCTTTTTCGCTACTCTTTTGGCGATTGATTTTCTTGCATTTACTCCAAAAAGTCCTACGATCATTGAAAACTCGTGGGACAAAGCAAACCATTTTTTAGCTTTTTTCGTCCTTTACATTCTGCTACATCTTGGCTATAAGTTTAAAATTTTAAAAAATTTAGCCCTACTTTTAGCCTTTGGTGTGCAAATAGAACTCGTTCAGGCGTTTTTACCAAATAGAAGCTTTAGCCTGCTTGACATAGTAGCTGACATGCTCGGAGCGACTTTTGGAGTGATGGTAGTTGAAATTTTAAAAAGGATAATTTATGGCAAAAGCAAAGCCAGTTTTTGAATGTCAAGCGTGCGGAAATCAGCAGAGCAAATGGCTGGGCAAATGCCCACAATGTGGGGCTTGGGATAGCTTTATCGAGCTTAGCCAGCAAGAGATAAAGATAAGCAAAGAGATAGCAAAAAGCACCGGAGCGCCTAGTAAGGCTGTAAGCATCGACGAGGTAGAAATTCAAAATTTCACGAGATTTAGCACCAAAGATAGCGAGCTAGACCTCGTTCTTGGTGGTGGCGTTGTCGAGGGCTCGCTTGTTTTAATAGGCGGCAGCCCAGGAATTGGCAAATCAACCCTGCTTCTAAAAATCGGCTCAAATTTAGCAAAAGATGGTAAAAAAACGCTCTATGTAAGTGGCGAAGAGAGCCAAAGTCAGATAAAAATGAGAGCTGATAGGCTAAATGCTGTGGATAAAAATTTATACCTACTAACTGAAATTTGCCTAGAAGATATCTTACTTGAAGTGCAAAAGAGTGATTATAAAGTACTCGTGATAGACTCCATTCAAACGCTTTATAGTCAAAATATAAGCTCTGCTCCAGGTTCGATCACACAGGTTCGTGAGATCACATTTGAGCTGATGAGACTTGCAAAGAGCCAAAATATCTGCGTTTTCATCATCGGACATATCACCAAAGAGGGCTCGATCGCAGGACCAAGAGTGCTTGAGCACATGGTTGATGTGGTGCTTTATTTTGAGGGTGACGCAAGCAGAGAGCTAAGAATTTTGCGTGGGTTTAAAAATCGCTTTGGCTCAACGAGTGAGGTTGGCATATTTGAGATGAGCCAGCACGGACTGGTGAGTGCAAACGAGGTCTCGAGTAAATTTTTCACACGTGGCGGAGCGATGAGTGGCAGTGCTATCACCATCATAATGGAGGGCTCAAGGGCACTTAGTATCGAGATACAAGCACTTGTTTGCGAAAGCGCCTACCCAAAACGAAGCTCAACTGGCTTTGAAAGAAACCGCCTAGATATGCTGCTAGCACTTCTTGAGCGAAAGCTAGAAATTCCACTTGGACACTACGATGTCTTTATAAACGTTTCAGGTGGCGTTAAGATAAGCGAAACTGCGGCCGATCTAGCCGTCATCGCAGCGATAATCAGCAGCTTTAAAAACCGCCCTATTAGCAAGGACAGCGTCTTCATCGGCGAGCTAAGCCTAAACGGCGAGATAAGAGAAATTTTCAACCTTGATCAGCGCCTAAAAGAGGCAAAAATGCAGAAATTTAAAAATGCTATCATCCCAAACAAACCGCTTGACACGCAAGGATTAAAGTGCTTTTATGCAAAAGATATCACGCAAGTGCTTGAGTGGATGTAAATTTATCTTGCCAACGATTTAACATTAATACTTTGCTGGTTAAGCCATGTTTTTTGAAATTTATCTTTTACATAAGTCTGAGAGCATCTATGCTTTTTCTTTGAAATTTAAATTATAAAAATTCCATTCTTTGCTTATAAAATACCTATGCCCTCTTATCCACTTTAAGCTTTGCCACTTTTTCTAAAATCTCAAACATACTCTTGCCACTATCAAATTCACTCTTTATAAATTTATAAAGCTCTTTAAATCTCTCATCGGCTTCAAGCTTATAGGTGTGAGATTTTTTAGTAACTTGTATAGGTGTAAATTTCTTCTCTTTGGTGTTGTCTTCTTTTTCAAGATTATCTATATTCTGAACACCTTTTTCGTTTAGCTCTTTTAATATATTGACAGCGTTTTTAGCATCTTCGCCAGATAAAGTTATATTAAACCGCTCTTTTAGTGCATATTTAGCCCACTCCTCTTTAAACTCATCAACGCTCATATCACTATCAAGCAGATCAACAGTCCTTGAGTTTTGCATAAATAGCAAATCGCTATCGCCACGATATTCATTTAAAAATTCATTTAC
>NZ_CABPVS010000009.1:38682-52710 GCF_902460845.1 Campylobacter concisus
TGTTGTCTTCTTTTTCAAGATTATCTATATTCTGAACACCTTTTTCGTTTAGCTCTTTTAATATATTGACAGCGTTTTTAGCATCTTCGCCAGATAAAGTTATATTAAACCGCTCTTTTAGTGCATATTTAGCCCACTCCTCTTTAAACTCATCAACGCTCATATCACTATCAAGCAGATCAACAGTCCTTGAGTTTTGCATAAATAGCAAATCGCTATCGCCACGATATTCATTTAAAAATTCATTTACAGTGTATGGGGTATCTCTCAAAATTTTTGGCTTATCGTTGTCTGGTTTTGCTTGCTGACCTTGTATATATTCAACAAATAAACCCTTGCTTTCATTTATGAAAT
Source organism: Campylobacter concisus (assembly GCF_902460845.1). Lineage (NCBI taxonomy): Bacteria > Pseudomonadati > Campylobacterota > Epsilonproteobacteria > Campylobacterales > Campylobacteraceae > Campylobacter > Campylobacter concisus. The sequence goes on from NZ_CABPVS010000009.1 coordinate 39,037, forward strand.
TTTTAAGATCTGATAACTGCTCGCTTGTAAAGTCAGGATCATAGCCTCAAGCTTTCCTATGATAGTGACTTTTGCTTCATCACCTTTTGTAAAGCCAGATAGTGGATATATGTGCCTATCATAAGCTGCAGCTTGAGCTTTTCTATCAAGCCTTGCGTATTTAGGAAAGCTCATACCATATCCCATATTGTTATCAAGGATCTCATTTATATCGTTAAATTTAAATCCCATCTCTCTTGCTATGTTTTCTCTTGAGAGATAGTTAGTAGTTGAGAGGTTATTAGAAATTTGCATTTTACTATCCTTGGTTTCTTTAGCTCCATTAAATCTTAATTAAAGATATCGTCTTTTCTTTAAAAAATTTTATAAAAATACGTTTTTTAAATTTATCAGAAGTAGTTAAAAGATATTAAAAAGCTTTGTAAAAATGCATAAATTTCAGACAATCGTCACTGCAGCTACGGCAAATCCGCCGTCGTGAGTTATGCTAAGGCTTGCTTCTTTGATATTAAAATTTGTATAAATTCTCGGGCTAAATTTTATCTTTGGTGCGTTTCTTGCGTCTTTACTAAGTATAATGTCTAAAAAGCCACACTCTTTGCTGATGCCCACACCAAGGGCTTTGCTAGCTGCTTCTTTGGCCGCCCAAAATCCAGCCAAAGTCGCATCATTTTTTGCTAGTGCGATCTCGTCATCGCTTAAAAATCTTTTTAGAAAAAGCTCGCCGTGACGAGCCTTTAGTCTTGAAATCCTATCTATCTTAACGATATCAATGCCTATCATTGCACCACAAAATCAGTAAAAAATATGTTTTTGATGTAACCATCATTTAGCACTTCATTTAGCTTGCCTACGATCTCGTCTTTTAGCCTATCTTTGCCTTTTGCAGTGCTTACTTCTTCGTAGGTTTTTGATGAAAGTGTTCTGATAATAATATCTCTTAAAAGTGCCTTTTTCTTATCAAGCTCAGGAGTTAGCAACTCATCGCTTTGCTCCATATCGATCTTTGTTTTAAGAAATCTTGAGCCATTTTCACTAAGCAAATTTACAATAAACTGATCAAGCGGATATATCGGCCCCATATTTGAATAGTCGTTGCTACCATGCTTTGCTTTATTTTGAGCTGGCATGGACTGCGTTTGAGTCTGAGCTGGTGCTTGCATCATGTTTGCCTCTTTTGGCTCGTCAGAACCAAGCATCAAAAACGCGACTAGCCCTCCAATAACTAGTAGCAAAACAAATATTGCAATGATAATTATCATTAATGCACCATTGCCACCTTTTTTTGCTTTTTTCTCTTCAACTTCTTCAGCCATCTTTCCTCCTTTAAGTTTTGGCTATAATTATACAAAAAATTCGCAAAAATGAGAAAAAATGATACATAAGACAAATGCTGCTAGAGCTTTAGATAAGCTAAAAATTAATTATGAAATTTTAGAGTATGAAGTTGATTTAAACGATCTTTCAGCCCTCCACGTAGCAGCTAGCACCAAGCAAGATATAAAGCAAATTTATAAAACTATCGTTTGTGAGTGTGAGCCTAAAAATTTCGTTGTTGCTTGCTTGCAGGGCGATTTGGAGCTTGATCTAAAAGCACTTGCTCACGCGTGTGGCGCCAAACGATGTGAACTTATAAATTTAAAAGACTTAGAAAAGATCACTGGCTACATCAGGGGCGGCTGCTCACCGCTTGCTATGAAAAAACACTTTGCAACATTTATCGATGAACGCGCAAAAGAACAAGAATACGTGTTAGTAAGCGCTGGAGTGAGAGGCAAACAGATAAAAATAGCTCCAAATGATCTTTTAAAGGCTTGCGGGGCAAGTTTTGCCAATATCGCTAGGCTAGCTCTTTAAAAACTCTATAAATTTAAACTTCTCGCCTAAAAACTCGGGCGAGAGTAGAAATTTCGCCTGTTTGGCTGCATTTTCATAGGCTTGCTTGCTACCTTTTTCAAGTACTAAAGATAAAATTTCATCCACACCAAGATCGCAAACTAAAGCTTCGTTTTGTTTTTTAAAATTAAGCATCTCAAAGCCAGCCTCACTAAAAGCATACTCAACTTGTTTAAAGCAAAGACTATATGTTAGATCCGATTTTTTAAAGTATGACGCGAGGTTTGAAATTTCAAATAAAGAAAATACTTGATGGTTTTTAAAAACTCTTAGGCTAAACTCATTTTTTGGCTCAAATTCGCCGTAGTCAAAGCTTAAAAATCTAACCTTTTTTGCTGCATTTGTAAGCTGGAGCGCAAATTTAGCGTAGCTAGTTGATATCTCACCTTTTGTTATGCCAAATTTCTTTGCAAGTGCTAGCAAATTTTGATCTGCTTTTTGCCAGTGAAATTTTAGATCACTATCCACAAAAAGCATATTTTGCCCATCTATAACCTCGCAATTAAATGCGTCAAGTAGCTCATTTGAGATGACGAAAATTTCATCAAATGCGTACTTGTCTAAATTTTTATAGTGTTTTATTTTGATATCATCGCCAAAGCGTTTTGCAAAAGTCTCAAGCTGCTTTTTCCTTAAATTTTTGTGAGGCTCAATGATAATAAACTCTAAATTTTTTAAGATCTCTGGCTCAAGCGTAAAAATTCCTTGCGTAAAATCAGCTAGCATTTCACCTGAGTTTGCACCGATCTCCACAACCTTACAAGAGCTAGAAATTTCGCCGTTTTTAAGTAGTTTTAAAAAGTAGTTCGCAAGGCAAGCACCAAAAAGATAGCCAACGCTTACATTTGTGTAAAAATCGCCCTTTTTGCCGATATCTACGCCAAATTTATAGTAGTTTTCATTGACCCAGATATCAAAAAACTCGCTAAATTTCATAGATCGGGCAGCTTCCAACCTCTATAAAATGCAAACATCCTAACCGTTATGCCAGCAGCAAGCAAGAGCATGGTAAAAAAGATATTGGTTAGGCCTAGATGATATAGCACAAAGTAAGCAAGTCCCACGCCAAGGCTTATCGTGCCGTAAAGTCCGGTGCGCAAAAACCATGGAATTTCGTTTAGCAAAATATCTCTTAAGATACCGCCGCCAACGCCGTTAAAAAAGGCGATCATCATCACACCAAAGATATTGTAGTTGTACTCAATGGCAACCATTGCCCCCACGATGGAAAAACAGATAACATCGATCGCATCGGCAAAGATGAATACAAATTTTCGCTCCAAACCTTCTCTTTTTATGTGTAAATTTGCCACTCTTGAAACAATCAACATAAAAATAACAACGCTTACTGGCATATAGTGCGTAAATGAATAAACCGCCCTGCCAACGAGCATATCACGCATGATACCGCCACCAAGTGCGGTCAAAAATGCAGACAAAAAGACTCCAAGCCAGTCGCACTCCTTTTTTACTGCAAATAAAAACCCACTAAGTGCAGCTGATGCGATACCGACGTATTCGACAAAAAGTATCAAACTCATATTTTTTCCTTAAAAGGTCGCATTTTATAATGAACTCTCATAAAAAATCATTAATAATATTTTTACCATTAGTTTATTTTAGGCTATAATAACGAAAAATTTAAGGAAGGAATTTTAATGAAAAGACTATTAATCATATTTCTTGCTGGTTTATTTTTCACGCCATGCTTAAATGCTGATGTGATCCAAAATCAAAAGCTAAAAAATGCAATAAATATTTTAAATGCTTTTGGTGCAAGAAATTTAAAGCCAAATACTAAATTTGAAAGCATAAAAGCGATCGCCATAATCCCTGATGTGACAAAAGCAGGCGCTATCGTTACTGGCTCAACAGGTAAAGGCGTATTTATCGCTAAAAACGATGATGGTGAATGGTCAAGCCCATTTTTTGTAAATTACACATCCGGAAGCATAGGCTTGCAGGTTGGTTACAGCTCAGCTGACATGATCATCTTATTTAAAAATTCAGAAGCTTATGCAAATTTATTTAATGCAAAAGATACGATCAGTCTAAAAGCAGAAGCAACTGGTGGCGTTGGTAACGAAGTAGCGATCACAAGTGATTTGCCTGAAATTTCAGCATTTGCTGAGGAGCGCGGCAAAACAAGTGGTGCTTTTGTAGGCGTTAGCTTAGATGTGGCAAGGCTAAAAATAAATAGACAAGACACAAATGATTACTATGAGCGAATGTATGATTTTGAAAATATCTACAACAATAGCCCAAAAGCTAGCAAATACACTCAAAAATTTAAAGAAATAATCTCAAAATACTTCTTATAACTCAAATTTCTTGGCTCATTAAGTGAGTCAAGAGCTCTTTTTATTTTTACTTTTTTGATTAATTTTATAGAAGTTATGGCTTAGCTTTTTGCTAAACCATAAATAGTGAAACGAAGCGTTTTTTAGGGATTGGAGAAAATTGAGTCATATACTCAAACGCTTCTTCGTAATCGCCATCTGTATATTGTGCAACTTGTTCGATAAGCTCGTAAAGCTCCTCATCGTCCATAGAATCAAAACTGCCTCTATTTTCTAAAACCTCTAACAAAACGGCGTCTAATTCAAGCTCGTCGTAAGTCATTTTATTCCTTAATTTTGATTTAAAAAATGCGACACTATACCAAAACAATCTTATAAAATACTTTACTTGAAATTCGTAAGAAATTTTATGCTTTTTTTATAAGTAAAGTTGTAAAATCCTTATATTCATTATCATTTTAGTTAGGTTTTTGTGGATAATTTTGAACTATTTTATAAGCATTTTAAAGAGTTTTTAGAAGCCTTTGGGCAGAAAAGCTCAGAGTTAAAAGAACAAATTTTGCATGTACTTTTCATTAGTAACTCTCATCTAAGTGCTCAAGAAATTTCTTCAGAAATTTACAAAATCCACAAGAATGAAATTTCAATGACATCAATTTACTCGTTTTTAAATTTTCTCGAAATACATCATCTTACAAACTGTTTTGAAGAAAATGGAGTAAAGAAATTTGAACTAAATTTAAAATCCTCGCACGATCATTTGATATGTGAAATTTGTGAGAAGATAGTTGATTTTGAAGATGAGATGATAGAGCAAAGGCAAGAGCAAATTTGCAAAGAAAAAAATTTTAGCGAGCAGTCGCATACGATGATACTTTATGGCATTTGCAGTGATTGCCAAGAGAAAAATGGAAATTAAATTTTATCATTTCATTTTACTTTTTGATAATGAAAGACAAAAAAATTTCAGATTTATTTAAGCTGTAAAATAGATAATACGCAATTAAAAAAAAGGATAAAAATGGATATAAAAACACAAACTTTAGCACAAGTTGCAAGCTATTTTTCAATGATAGCTCACACAAACGGTAGACTAAGAGTAAGAGTTAGCCCAAAGATAAAAGAGCTAAGTAGTAGCGTAAATTTAGCTAGCCTAGATGATGTGATAGCTCAGATAAATGGTATAAAAAATGTAAAATTTAACAAGCTAATCGGCTCTGTAACGATCGAATACGATCATGAAATTTTTCCAAAAAATCTTTGGGAGGATCTTTTAAAAGGGCAAAATTTGGAAGAGATTTCAACTAGAGTAAATGAAGTTGCAAAAGAAGTGAAATATGCTTAATGAACTTTTAAATGCGTCATATACCAGCGAAAAAAACGCACTTAGCTTATATGAAAATTTAGCTTCATTTGATGATGTTTTTAACGAGATCGCAAATATCAGAAAAAATGCGATCATCTTGATAGAAAAATTTGCGAGTACGCATGATTATGAGCTTGCTTGCGAAAATGAAGCTATATTTTTGCCAGCAAAAAATAAAGAAGATGCGCTAATACAAGCTTTAAACTATGAGTTAGAGCTAAATAAAATGTATGAAAAATTTTGTGAAAGCTTAGATGACGAAGAGCTAAAAGATCTATTTTTTAGACTTTGGGCTACTTCAAATAACGAATACGTCGCCTCTTTAAAGCAACGCTTAAAAGAAATTTATAGTGGCTGTGAAATAAAAAATGAGCTAAATTTAAATGAAATTTCACAAAATTTTGAGCAAAATGGCATAACAAATATTTTAGAAAACTATCAAAATGACTTTAATGAGATAACTAAAAGCTTGCAAAATATCGCAAGTGGCAAAGCTGATAAAAGTGAGTTAGCAAAGATAACCAATAATCCAAATTTCTCGTTTTTTAGCGGACTTGCGCTTGGGGCATTAGGCATTTCAGTAGTTAGCAAAAATTTTAATAAGGATGAAGAAAATGAATAATTTACAAAATCAAACAAAGAAAGGATTTAAAATGGCATTACCATTTTTAGCAGGTTTAGCAGTAGGCGGTTTAGCAATAGCTGCTTGGAATAAAAGAGATAAGATCAAAGAGTACGCCCAAGATGGCTTTGATAAAGGCAAAGAGGCCGCAAAAGATCTTTACAAAAAAGGTAAAAGTGTTGCAAAAGATGCAAAAGACTTTATAGTAAAAGAAGAGAAAAAAGCAAAACGTGGTGCTAAAAAAGTAGAAAAAGAGGCTGAAAAAGTGGTAAAGAAAACAAGAAAACCACGCGCTAAAAAGCCAGCCGCTCCAAAAGCTATCACACCAAACGATATAGCTTAAGGATAGAGAATGCAAGAAAATAGTCTTTTTACACTTTCAAGCACAAGACTTCCATTTGATCACTTCATCAGCGGAGCTTTAATCGCTGGCATGGGTGCAGCTGCACTTGGCTTTAGCGACTATCTAAATAATAGAGCGACTAAAAAAGATGTCGCTAAAAAGATAGCAAAATACGCTGTAACAGGTGGTTTTGTAGGTGCTGTTGGCATTCATGCTTCAAATTTAATAGCACAAAAAAAATATCTAAATGCGGCAGCTTTTACAGCAGCTGGTATCGGCGGTCTTTTGATAGCAGAAAAACTAATAAAATTGGAGAGTAAATAATGAATAACCCTTACATTAATGAAGAAAACGTAGCAAGTGAAACTGCAGCTAACAATGCAGCAGCTGCTCAGCCAAGCGCAATCGATAATGCAATAAACAATGCAGCTAAAAATTTACCATTTGTGCCTGAAAATTTTAATGCTGCTGGCTTTGTAAAAGGTCTAGTTTTAGGTGGTATCGCAGCTTATGTACTGACTAATCCAAAAGCACAAGAGTGCGTATTTAAAGCGATTATCAAAGGTGGCGAGCTTATAAATGCTGGCATAGAAGAACTAAAAGAGCGTTTTGAAGATGTCAAAGCAGAACTTGACTCACAAAAATAAGATCACTCTAGCTCACAAGAGTAAAAATAGAGCGAGGTTTATTTGCGAGAGCCTAAACGCTAGAAGCGACGTCAGTGCTATCGAGGCTGCGATCTCGGAACGAACTGATGCACTAAGTGTTCGTGTAAATAAATACGCAAAAAGTATTGTTGTCGAGTTTGATAAAAGCTATGAGAAAATTTTAGATTTTATAAAAAGCTATGATTTTCCAACAAAGGCAAAAGATCCAAATTTGCCAAGCAAGGCAAATATCTATAAGGCTGCTGCTGCACTTGGCATAACGCCATTTATGAGTAATAAAACTCTAAAATCAGCCGTGACTCTTTATGCCACAGCACCAAATTTAATAGAAGGTGCAAAAGAGCTAAGACATGAGGGCGTCACTTCAAAAGTGCTTGAGGCAACTGCCATTGGTACTAGCCTAGCAATGGGCGATCATTTAGCAGCAAATAGCACAAATTTGATGATAAATATCGGCGAATATATGGAAGAAAGTGCTAGCCACAGAAGTGATGATCTCATCAAAGAGCTAGCAAAACCAAATATCGAAGAAGTCTGGGTCGAGAGAAATTTAAATGGTGAAAAGACGCTTGAAAAAGTAAAAACCGAAAATTTGAAAAAAGGCGACATCGTAGTGGTCGGAGCTGGTGAGACGATAGGTGTTGATGGTTATATCGTTGAAGGTAACGCCGATGTAAATCAAGTCTCAATGACCGGAGAGGCTGAGCCTATACCAAAAGCTAGAGGCGACCGTGTTATAAGTGGCACCGTGGTTGATGAAGGTAGGATAAAAATTTGGGCTGAAAATGTAGGTAGCGACACAGCGACAGCTAGGATCAAAGAGTACATACAAACCTCACTCAATGAAAAATCAGCCATTGGTGTAAAAGCATTAAAACTAGCCGATAAACTTGTACCTGTTACGCTCTCGCTCGCTGGACTTTCATACATTATAAATAAAAATATGAATAGTGTTGCTAGCGTACTTCAAGCGGACTACTCTTGCGCATTAAAGCTTGCTACACCAGTTGCTTTTAAATCAAGCATCTCAAAAGCAGGTAGAAACGGCATTCTTGTAAAAGGTGCAAAGGCGATCGAGGCTTTAAGCTCAGTTGATACTTTTGTATTTGACAAGACCGGCACTCTGACACACGGACGCCTAAGTGTAGTTGAAATTTACTCATTTAAAGAGGGCTTTTCTCAAAATGATATATTAAATTTAACTGCAAGTGCCGAAGAGCACTACTTTCATCCAGTGGCTGAAGCAATAGTTGAAGCTGCTAACAAGCGTGGTTTCCACCATATTCATCACGATGAAGTTGAATTTATCGTAGCTCATGGCGTAAAAACTGCGATGCACGGCAAAGAGGTGGTTATAGGCAGTAGACACTTTTTAGAAGATGATGAGATGATAAGCTTTAAAGCTCATGAAGCTTTAATAAGCAAAGCATTAAATAGCGGACTAACCTTACTCTACGTAGGATACGACAAAGAGCTAGTTGGAGTCATCGCTATGAAAGATGATATGAGAGAAAACGCAAAAGACATGGTGGCAAAACTACGCAGTCTTGGCGTAAAAGAGGTCGTCATGCTAAGCGGCGATATCAAAAGCAAGGCTGAAGAAGTAGCACGTGAGCTTGGGCTTGATAGGGTCTATGCAGAGTGCTTACCAACAGATAAAGCAGCTATCATCGAAGAGCTAAAGAGTGAGGGCAAAAAGGTAGCCTTTGTGGGAGATGGCATAAATGATGCTCCAAGCCTAACTAAGGCAAATGTGGGTATAAGCATGCACAAGGGTGCTGATATAGCTAAAGCGACGGCTGATATAAGCCTTTTAAAAGATGATATCATGAGCGTAGCTCTCGTAAAAGAGCTTGCAAATAAAACAATGGATTTAATTAGCTCAAATTTCCGCTCAACCGTTGGCGTAAACACAGCTATACTAAGCGCTGCGACACTTGGCATGTTAAATCCAATAGCAACCGCCATGCTTCATAATGGCACAACGATTTGGCTTTTGTTAAACTCAATGAAGGGCGTAAAATTCAAATCAAAATAAATTTGAAAGGGTAGATGGTGCTTGATAGTTTCTTAAATTTTTTAAACGGCAAAATGGACGTAGCCAATGACTTTTTATATGGATATTTTTTAGTCATTATTCTTGTGGCTACGGGAATTTATTTTAGTTATTTGACTCGTTTTGTGCAGTTTAGGATGTTTTTTGAAGCTTGCAGAGTCTTAGTAGAAAAAAAAGACAAGTACAATAAGCACCATTTAACGCCATTTCAAGCACTTATGATCTCGACTGCTTCGCGCGTTGGTATAGGCAATATTGCTGGAATTTCAGCTGCTATCGCCGCGGGCGGTCCTGGTGCTCTTTTTTGGATGTGCTTGATGGCATTTTTAGGATCAGCTTCAGCTTTTATAGAGAGCACACTAGCACAAATTTATAAGACAAAAGATGTTTTTGGGTTTAAAGGCGGTCCAGCTTATTACATAAAAAATGGACTTGGCATAAAGTGGCTAGCTTCGCTTTTTGCGGTTATTCTCATCATCACCTACGCATACGGCTTTAACGGACTTCAAAGCTATACCATGACATCAGCGTTTGAAATTTACTACGACAAAGCTGGCAACAACGTTAGCTTTGCACAAAGCGGCCTACCTGTTGGTATCGGTCTTATTCTTACGGCATTTGCGGCGGTAATGTTTTTTAGCAAAAGCCACATCATCGGTAAAGTAAGCTCATACATCGTGCCTTTCATGGCACTTGCCTACATCTCGCTAGCACTTATTGCTATCGTTTTAAATTTCAAAGAAATTCCTGACGTTATTAAGATGATCTTAGAAAATGCCTTTGATTTTAAAGCGATATTTGGTGGATTTGCCGGCAGCGTGATCGTAATAGGTATCAAAAGAGGCCTTTTCTCAAACGAAGCTGGTATGGGTTCAGCTCCAAACGCAGCAGCCGCAGCACATACTAGCCACCCAGTAAAACAAGGCCTAGTTCAAGCAATGGCAGTCTTTATAGACATGACTATATGTATAGCATCTGGTATGATCGTGCTATTTTCACAGGCCTATCTTACGAAGCAGACTGGCTCAAGTGGCGAGGTGCTAACAGCGCTTCCTCTCGTTCAAGCTGCAATGAAAGAGTATTTTGGTGAATTTGGAGTTCACTTTACCACTCTTGCAGTTGTACTTTTTGCCATCACTTCACTTATTGGCAACTACTACTACGCTCAGGCAAATATGAAATTTTTAACCAAAAACCATAATGTTACGCTACTATTTAAGATAACAGCTGTCGTTATGATATTTATTGGTGCTCAAATGAATTTAAAGCTCGCTTGGAATATCGCTGATATCACAATGGCTGCGATGGCAACTATTAACATCATCGCTATATTCTTACTTTCAAAAGTAGTGATAATAGCAGTCAAAGACTACGAAGCTCAAAGAAAGGCTGGGCTAAATCCAGAATTTGACCCAGAAAGCCTTGGCATCAAAAATACAAGTTGCTGGAATAAAAACTAAATGGAGAAGAATTTGAAAAACGAAACAAAAATAAGTGGCAAACTACTTGATATAAACACTCATAGACAAGTATCAAAAGTCGGTATGGGCATCACTTTAGCCTCAGTTTGCTTAAGTGCCCTTTTTATGAAAAGAAATAAAAGCATTAAGAAATTTCACGTTGCTTCAGGCATCGCATTTACTTGTTTTGCTCTTTATCATGCTGGGCTTTATGACAATGGAATCTTTAAAAAAATGATAATAAAAGCAAAAAATGAGGTAAAAAAGGCATAAAATGACACTTAGCGATGCAGAAATTCTAAGCTATATAAATGAAGATGTACCTTACTTTGATCTTACTACGTCGCTTCAAAATATCGATAAAAATGCCTCACTTGAAATTTATTCACGTGATGAAATTTGTGTTAGCTGCGTTGATGTGGCCGCAAGTGTTGCAAGGCTACTTGGGTGTGAGAGTGAAATTTTTGTGCAAAATTCTCAAATTTGCAAAGCTGGTGATGTGATCATAAAAATTTATGGTAGCTACGAAGATGTGCATAAAGCTTGGAAACTAGTTCAAGTTGCACTAGAATATGCTAGCGCCATCGCAACTTATACAAACAAAATGGTAAATGCCACAAAGTGCGTCAATGAAAAATGTGAAATTTTAGCAACCAGAAAGAGCTTTCCATTTGCTAAGAAATTTTGCGTAAAAGCAGTGCTTGAAGGTGGTGGTGGTATCCATAGACTTGGGCTTAGTGATAGCATTTTATTTTTTAAAAATCATATAAAAGCTTATGCAAATTTTGATGAATTTGTATCTCTTTTGCCAGAATTTAAAACCAAAATGGTTGAGAAAAAAATCTGCGTTGAAGCTGAAAATTTAAATGAAGCAAGTAAGCTTTTAAAAGCAAATTGCGACGTTGTACAGTGCGATAAATTTAGCCAAGAGCTTATCAAAAATGTACTATCTTTAAGAGATGAAATTTCGCCAAATACAATGATACTAGCAGCCGGTGGTATAAATTTATTAAATGTAAAAGAATACGCAAAAGCCGATGCAATAGTAACGTCAGCTATGTATTCAAAAGGCACAGCTGATATTAGCGCTAGACTTGAGATTTTGTAAATTTTTACAACGACCGATACAGCAAAACATCTATCAAAGTTAAAATTTACAGAAAATGCATTTTGGCTCTGGAATTTGGACGATACACAACAAAAAAATTTAGCATTTTTTTATTTCAAATTTATCTCATAGCTACAAGCAAAAATATAAACCAATAAAGTTAAATTTTCTAATTTGTTTTCTCTAAAAAATAATACACTTATATTTCGCTTTACACCACGCGCATAAAAACTCAATTAAAATTTTAAAATTTATAAGCTGAAATGCCGTAAAATAGGCATTTAAATAAATAAAAAAGGGGTGAAAAGTCATCTACTTTTTTAAATTAAATTAGTATATTATAGCATATTTTTATCAAAAAGTGTCTATTTTTTTAAAAATTTTAAATTGTTATATTCTTTAAAAAAGTTGCTCTTTGTCTAGTATCTTTTGGTAGATATTTAGCATAAGAGCGATAGGTCTCATTTAAATTTTTATGACCCATCATTTTACAACCAACCCACATCGGCTCCTCACCACGACTTAACATTACAGAAGCAAATGAGTGTCTAGTATCATAAAGCTTATGTATTTTAAAGCCAAGGGATCTCTGTAAATCGTTAAATTTTAATCTGATAACTGCTCGCGAAAGAGAAAAAATATTTTGATTAATATCGGCATAATCGAGTTTTATCAGTTCATTATAAACAATATCAAGCATATCGATTGTGCGATTGCTGGATTTAGTTTTAGGAGAATCCAGAACACCTAGCTCCGATAGAGTTTTATTAATACGTATCTCCTTATTTTGAAAATCCAAGTCATTAAAAGTCAAAGCCAAAATCTCGCCAGTCCTAGCCCCAGTAAAGAACGCAACTATTAAAAATAAGCGTAGCTCGCCCTCGGCATGTTTTATAAGTTGCAAAATCTCACTTAAATTAAAAGGGGTAAAATCATCATTGTCGGCATTATGTAATTCTTGTTTAAACCTAGGTATATAAAATGGATTTTTTGAGATTATATCATTGGCAATAGCATAACGAAAAATCATTTTAAAAAAAGAGCAATACCCATTAATTGAGCTATCTTTTAAGCCCTTATTTTTACAAAATTTTACAAAATCAATACTATCCTGCCTTTCAAAATCGGACAGGTAAAAGATATTTTTTGAATGCAGAAAATCGATAACAGCCTGACTAGCAACATTATAGAACCTAATTGTTTTATCTTTTAAAAAAGATTTTTCATTAAGCAATCTATAAATAATCCCCTCAAAGCTAAACTCACTAGTATTTTTAATAGGCTCCAGCTTTTGCTCCCCTTTTCTGATTATGCGATCAGTTTGCATATCCTCGAGCTCGTAATATTTGCTCTTAGCAAGTTCAATATCCTCTTCAGAGCCAAGAAATAAATTATAGTTTTTTCGAATAAAATCAAATGCTAAAGGGGATTTTTTCAGTCCAGTAGCACGGCGAATTCTTACGCCATCCTTTTGATAGTCAATATAAAAACGATTATGCTTAATATATATATTTCTATTTTTTTCTAAATTTTTCATGCGGTGATTTTAGCAAAAATTTAAACATAACACAAAAATTCACTTTAAATTAATTTTATTATTTAAGATTTTTAAAAAAGAGTATTTATATCTTTTAAAGCTTAAATAACCATATAAAGGGAAATAAATATTAATAAATGCTTAATATACCTTGCTTTAATGGCTTTATTTTACAAAATGTCCTTTTATTTGTTATTTTTATTTTAAGTTATAAATAAAAAAATTAATTAAAAATACCAAAGAATAGGGATATTTTTAACTAAGAAAAAATTAAATAAAAAGTTTAATATTTTACAAAATGTCCGCCACGCTAAACAC
>NZ_CABPVS010000010.1 GCF_902460845.1 Campylobacter concisus
CTAATACACTCAAAGCTAAAGTAGAGATAGTGTCGTATGAAAATGAGTAGGGGCAAATTTCAAAGCATGAGTTTTAAGACTATTCTTATATCTTATTTAGTATAATTTAATATACAAATAAAGACTTTCAAAATCTAAGACAATATTTTCTAGGGTTATAAGCCTTCGGCACATTCTAACGCAAGATCCTAAATTTAACATACCATGAACTTGATATCTTGAAGCACGACACTTAAAAAGGAATACCGAAAATTCTCTTCTATTTAATTTTATACATTTTTAATATTCAGTTAAGATTAATTTTTATCTACAATCAAAGAAGTATAGTTTCCAAAATAGTTTTAACGCTATACATACAATTATTGGAGTATATTCTTATTGACTGGCATACAATAAATAGCCATTATATCAAAAAACCTTCTTTTATAGCATTCTCATAAAGATCATATAAAATAATAGCTTGCTTTATAGAAGGAAGTCCTATGCTTCCATTTACCACTTTTGCCAATATATCCATTTGCTTCATAGATATTTGGAGTCTTATTTCATCTTTTTCATAATATTTTAAAATCTTGTCCCAATCTTTAAATTTAACGACAAACGATTGAACTTCTATATTGTCATCAAGTTTCTTGTCTTTTCTTGCTTCTTTTTTTATATACTTTTCTTCTTCTGCACTACTTAATATCTCATCATCAAATTCTAAACTCAATTCCATATCTTTTATACTATCCCAGCATAACTTCTTTTTACACCATTGGCCTATATTTGCATTGCCTTCCGGCGGGTTAGTTATGTTAGTATATATTTTGCTAGCAACTATAGAGATTATATTCTCTAAATTATTAGATATTTTTTGTTCATCCCATATTTTAGAAAAATTTAAAAATAATCTATTTTTTTCTAAATAATACGATAAGTACGATAGGGTATAGGCTACGCATTGTGCCCTATAACCACCATTGTACCAAGTGGCGTAAGAAACAAGTTTTTCAACTTGTTTAAACATTATAATTCTAGATACTGCTTCTTTAAAATAGTTGCTCGTTATACAAAGCTCATCTTTTTCTAACATTTGAGTAATATGTTTTGCAAAAGCCATAAAGCTATATTGTGCGCCTTTTGATACAATATCCGGCGATTGTAGCCAAGCGATTTCGCTTTTAGCTAAAAATGTTTTATCTATAAGTTGTGACTTGGGGTTTTCTATTTGAAATTTCTTTTTATCTGTGCCACTTAAATATGCTTGTTCATTTAAGTATTCGCCCCTTACCCTCTCATAAAACCAATGAGTTCTTACTTGTATTCCATCAACAGCTGGTGCCAAATTTCTTCTTGAGCATTCTTTGAAATCTTTATGGAAAGGACTATTTGAAAAAAAATCTGATTGATTTATCTTGTTTTGGGTATTTGCGTATTCGCTAACTTTTGAGACAAATTCATCTTGTTTTTCGGCGTCAGCAACTACAGATAGTTTCATCTGAACATAAATTTTTGATACGTCTAGCTTTGAATTTTTACTTGAAGCATATATGGCCGATACGGTCTGGCCTCCATTGACAATCTGAAAATTTGATATTTTTATAATTTTGCCATCTTGCAAAATAACATCATTAGCTGTTGCAGTTATGCCATTATTGTATGCGAAAAACATCTCTGGCTTATATTCTATAGTGTTTCGCAACCCCTTATTGACGTTGCCTCTAAATTGCAAAAAAGTTCTGACGTTTTGTTCTAAAAGTCTAGAGCCAAATGTATCATAAATTTCAACTATTGTCCTGCCATCTATTACGCTTAAATAAGATCTGTAGTCTTTCGCCGGCGTGTCTACTACAAGCGCCGGTAAATCAACCTCAACGTCAAAGTTGTTTTTTGAGTTATTTATAGTATAAATTTTATATAAAAACTCAATATCTATGATGCGATATTCCGCATCAATGCCAGATAATACTTTATTTGGGATACTTGCTAAATTTTTAGTAATTTTTCCGTCTGTTATAATAATAAGGCGGATTTTTTTAATTTCATTTTTAATTAAATACGAATATATATTATAGGCCATTGAGTAATGCTCAAAACCCTCCTCCATAATATCATAAAGTTTTTGGAAACTCCTTAAAAGGAAATTTTCCAGCTTTTTAAATTTTGATTCTATCTGCGCTTTTATGAGAGTTTGTATATCATCACTTTGAAAAAAACAATGCACTAGAAGGCTAAGCTTACCACGCTCTACATCAAAGTCATATCCACTTACTTCCATATCTCTTTTATTGTATTCAGCAATCATGTAGTCTTGCGATAGCTCTCCTTCGTCAACAAGAGAGTCACAGACCGACTCAAAAAATGCTTCTTGTTTGCTTATACCTCGGCTTTGGGCTTGACTCACGATATCCTGCATAAAATCTTGATGAAAGTCATCTAAACTAACCATTTTTTGCCTTTAAAGTTTTATTCTCTCCAACAAAAATTCATTGCATTTTAATAAATCTACCGTATATTTTACGTTATGAATTCTGGAATCTATGTCTATGGAAGTAATTTTTGGAAATTTATTATCTACATTAAAAAATAAAATTTTATCTATTTTAAATTTTAATAGTTCTACTTGAAAATTTGATTTATAGCCATACGAAAAAAGCTTTTTATAAAATGATTCTATGTCGGCGACCTTCACTTCTATACTCTTTATGATGTCCTCAACACTAAGTCCTTGCGAATTTATAGATAAAGAGTATACTGCGAGATATAATTTTTCTTTAGTTGTATAAAGTTGATAAGCAGATGAAATTGTAACATGTGGCGATTTTGAAGCTTTATACGTTTTAATCTCAACAGCGCAGTCATTAAATAAAAAGTCTTGTTTATCAAAATCTGCCCCAACCCAAGAACTTAATGCCTCTTCAAAACCAACTTGTTTAGCTGCAATATTATTTAAAAAACTAAGTTCACCAAATAGCCCCATTTGCCTTTCTATTCCAAAATCATCATCATTTGAAATAAAAAATTTTTTCCATTTTAGGAGTCTTGTTTCTATATTGTCTAAAACATTTTCATTATTATTGCAAGTATTTAAAAGAGAAATAATATCGTTGCAAACCAATACAAATAGTTGCCAATTGGAATTATCGTTTAGTGCTATATAAAATTTGGTAGCATCTTTAAAATCTTTTCTTAGTGTATTTAAACCAATAAATTTTATACTCTTTTTACTAGTTTTTATACAAAAATCTAGTTCAATGCCAAAAGTATATCTTCCATCCAAATCCACTATCCAAAAAATATCATATCTATTGTCACCATTAACCCTTCTTCTGGTATTGTTTTTCATATCATTCCAAGGATTAATCATCTTGCTCTTCTAATTCTTCAAATTCCAAAAGCATCTCTTCTTGATATACCTTATTGATTAAATATTTAATAGTTTGAGAGCTACTATAAACACCATCATTAGGAAAACAAACGCCATAGGCTGGCAATATATCGCAGCCAAATCCGATTTGATTATTTTTGGTGTCTAATATATGCAACATTAAAATTGGATTTTTTAAATTTTTTCTTAAAAATGAAGGCCTATCGCCTCTTTTTTCTTTCTTGCTTTGTTCGTAAATTTTGTCATCTAACAATGCTTTTTCCGGATCTTCTGCCGATAGTTTTCTATTCCCAAGTTCTATGTAATCACCCTTGTCTTGCAATTTTGAGCGCTCTTCCATATTTATCCCAAATTTTTCTAAAAACATACCCTTTCCGCCATAAAGAACAACATCCCACATTGTATTCTTATCTTCCAGATACGTCCTTATAAAATCTAAATGCATATGTGCTTTTATAACATTAAAGCTATCTATAAAATTTAATATTTTCATTTTATCTATATTTTTATATATAGTGGCACTTCCTTTTTTACTACCTCTATTAAGTGATTCTATAAACTTTTTTAAAATATTTAAATTATTATCGTGTAGTTGTGGGTTTTTAGCAAATCTTACGGTTTCTATTAGCTTTCCACTTAAATCCAATGAAATACATTTTTCTTCTGCGTTTTTCATCTTATTTTTGGCTGTAATTTGTAATCGACTATTTGGATCTTGTCTGACAGCTAATCCAAAATTATAAGGAGTTAGACCATCTTCCGCCATCTCTTTAAATTTATACATAAGCTCATTTGTAGCCTCAATAATAAATCTAAAATAGTTTTGAATCTTTTCTGGCATATAAATTTTAAACAAATCCTCATAACCTTGTCTGTACCCGAACCATCTACCCATCTGCATAAGCGTATCATAGAATATGGTACTTCTTATAAAATAACTAACACTGAGTCCTTCTAGAGTAAAGCCACGTGACAGGCTAAGTCCTCCGACTGCAATGACATTTACTCTTTCACCGGTATTGTAATTAAGTGGCTTCTTGCTCTTTTGATGAACCTCTATTACTAGAATACTAGTTGCTATTTAGGATAATTTTTTTGAAATCTCCAACCATGAAAATTCTATATCAAATTTTGTTTCAAAAATATCCTTTAAGTTTAATATCAATCTACTTTGCTCTACGCAATTTGGCAGTAAAATAAAAGCATTAATATCATTTTTTAATACTTTTAAATATTCATCTATCAGGCTAGCAATTTTTTCATGCACATCAGAAAAACGACTAATATTAACAAGCATACTATTATGCTTAATTTGACCCCTTAAATCCCTTGTTGCCACATTTAGTATAAATACATTTATAGCCTCGTATAGACTTTGTGGCAATTCGGATATAAGGTGATCTTTTTTATGGTTTAAAGGAATTTTTTCATCATAATCATTAATATCTATTAAATACCTATCAGGATTATCTATAAAAATTTTTTCAGCACCGAAATAATTAGTTGGTGCATCAAGAGCATATATAAAATCTCTTGGAAATAAATCTTTAGAAATCTGCTCATTCATGTTTTTAATTTTTACACTTTGCTCATCTTCTATTGTATGATCTATAAAAATATTTGCATAAGGGGTGGCAGTATATGCAACATAGGAGCTTTTTTCAAAAAGTTCCAAAAGAGCCCTTAGCTCTTTATTTATGGTAGTTGGATCGTCTTCCTCTTTTGTGTTTATGGAAGCGTAGTCAGACTCGTCATCTATCAATAACATGGCATGTTTTGAAATTTTATTATTATAATGAGACTTGATCCATCTTATGACATTGGAAAGAGTGATTGCGTTTTTCTTTATAACCAAAAGTACGGGCGTATTTATATTGTCAAAATTTATACCTTGTGAGTTTTTATGTGCATCTCTTGTATTAAAATCGCTTATTTCCGTAGTCAAGCTAATGGGTTGCATTCTATTTGCATTAGGCAAATCATCAAGTCCAACCCCGACTATTTTTGAGTCATTTTTACCAACAAAAGCCTCATTTATACGAATTCGAGTCTGGTTTCTAAGATTGTTTTTATCTCCAGCAACAATAACTATAAATTTATAACCAATATCGGCAGCCTTACATATCAATGAAGCATAATTTGAAGTTTTGCCAGATTGAACATGCCCTACAACCATACCGTATACACTAAATTCATTCTCTCTTGGATCTCCAATTTGATTCATTATCATATCAGTATCATCATCTACAGTTTTAATGACTTGCGGAGGCAAGAAGTTTTTATAAAATTTTTCCAATCTATCCCAGTAAAAATTACTATTATTGGCTTTTGTGTTTATGCTATACCAAGACGTATTGCGTCGTTTTTGTTCATCGCCTTTTATTACTAAGCCCGTACTCATTCTTACATTAAAATATTTCTCTAAGTCGTCTTTTAGTTTTTCATAATCATTATCTGAAAAATCGCCGTCTTGGTTAAATATATCAACTTTAATGTCGGACTTAATAAATCTTTTTACTCGAGATATTTCGTTGTCAATATCTTCCTCTTGTAAAACCTCATTCTGTTTAGAGTACTTGTTGGTCAAACTACTTTTTGAAAAATTAAAAACTTCTTCATAAAAACTACATTCCATCCAACGGCTCCTTATATTTTTTAAAAATCTCTATTTTTTTAATTTCATCTTCGCTAAGTCCTATATTTTTTAGATATTCCAGTATTTTAACCGCTTCTGTATTTGAAATAATATCCTCTTGCCTAAAATTATGTGGATTTTGCTGGACCTGTACCTGTATAGCTTCTAATGGTATGCATGCCTCAAGTGATTTTAGGTATAGCTGAAATAGTTCTCTTGTTTGCAAATCCAATAAATCTAATAATTTTTGATGCATTGGATTTTCTTTATTTATTGCAAAATAAATTTTACTATCTTCGCAAACTAAATCCCAAAATCTAGTAACATTTTTGTCATTTATTTTACGACCACGAGTAGAAAAGGGCTTTACCCCATCTTTTATGGAGTATAGAGCAACTCTTTTGAGCTCTTCTTTCAAGCCAGCAACTGGATTTGCGATAGACTTTTTTACATCAATATTCCACAACTCGTCTTGATCGTTTGAAATTTCAATCTTTATGCGAACAAGCTTTGTCGCATCGCTAGATTTTAGAGTTCCCCACCATTTACCATAGACAAGTAATCTGTGGGCTCTATAAAGATAGAAACCTTGAGATTTTATATAGCCACCTCTTCCGCCATATTTTTCCCATTCCGATGAAGTCACTTTTGAATGATGTGGTAAGATAAATGGGGTAATTTTTATTTCTTTTTCGTTGTATTTAATTATTTCTGTAAATTTTATAAAGGTTGCATCATGTGTTGGATTAAACGGATTAAAAGGTATTAACGGATTATTATTGATGGATATTTTTATTTTTCTTGCGCCGTCAGCACCCTCTAAAAATTGATGAAAAACCAAAGACAAATGCTCTCTTAGTATTTCTAAACATTCTGAAATTTGCTCGATTTTGTCCATATCTTCCCATATGACAAGAGTAGAATTATCGTTTTTATAAAAATCTTTAAAAATTTCAAGATTTTTATACTCACTCAACTCAGGCGTCAAAAGTAGCCATTTATCGCTTTTAGAGATATAGTCTAAATCCCATTGCTTAATATTTATCTGATTACATTTCTTTGATATAACGGTAAGTTTTTTGCATTGAGAAAATGAAGCCATTTTAAGACCTAAACCAAATTTACCAAGAGCTATATCGTTTCTTCTCTCGTCTGGATTTTTCGAAGATAGTCTCATGGCTTCTACTAGCTCATCTTCATTCATTCCCACACCATTATCTAGAATGCAAAAAAACGGTTCAGGATGTTGTATGGCATAAATTTTTATATCATTTGCACTGGCAGATATGCTGTTATCGATAATATCAGCAACTGCCACTTCAAAAGTATATCCTATATCACGAAGTGATTTGATAAAATTTGCAACATTTGGATTAATTTCTATCGGATCCATCCAACACCGCTACAATCTCTTTTGCAATTTTTTCAACCATTGGCACAACAACAGAATTTCCAGCCTGCTTATACAACTGTGCTCTTGATATGTTTGATGGGAGTATAAAGTCTCTTGAAAAGCCTTGTAAATTAAAGCATTCTTTTGGGGTTAATCTTCTTATTACACCATCATCTAATATAATTGGTATATTGTGTCCACCTGCACCCATATTTGCAGTTAGAGTAGGGCACACATTTGATTTATTAGGGCGAACATAATAGCGTCTATACTGATAAACAATATTTTCATCCACTACACTCTCTATCACTTTACGGTGAATTTTATTATTTTTGTCGTTATATATATCAGTCAAGGTAACGCACGAGTTATCTAGAAAGAATTTTATACTTTTTGGTTTCTTATTTGTTTCCTTAGGAATTTTAAACTTGCTAGATAGTAGATTGGCTTGTTCCATTTCTTTTATATTTTCTTTTATAGGTTTTTCAAATAAATAGTCGTCTTCATCCTTAAAGCCTACAATATAAATTCTTTCCCTTCCCTGTGGTATATCTGTATACTTTGCAGCGTTTAATATAAATGGTATAAAAGAATATCCAGCTCTTTTTATCTCATTTCTAATGGTTTTAAAAGTTTCACCGTTATTATGAGAAGCTATGGTTTTAACATTCTCTAAAAAAAAGGCTTTCGGCCTTAATTCTTTTAGTAATCTTGATACTTCAAAAAAAAGCTTACCACGTTCATCTTCAAACCCTCTGCCATGTCCAGCAAGTGAAAAGGGCTGACAAGGAAAACCTGCTGTTAATATATCTATATCACTTAAATTTTTACCATTTAACTTTTTAACATCTCCTTCAATGAGATTGGTACTGACGTGATTCAATCGGTAAGTTTTACAAGCATCTTTATCAATTTCATTTGCCCATACAACATTACAATTTGAATTTTTAAATGCTTGGCACACACCACCAACTCCAGCAAATAAACTTCCTACTCTGTAAGTCACAAAAAACCTTTTTAATTTTTATGAATTATATAACAATACTTATAAAATATAAAAGCATTTGGTTTTAGGGTAGTTGGTCTCAAATTCAACTTCTTTTCCTTAAGTGCTGTGCCACATGATATTGTTTTGCGTATAGTTTGCATTTTTATCCTTTATTTAATACCTAAAATAATACTAAATAAGATATAATAATAGTCTTAAAACTCATGCTTTAAAATTTACTCCTATTCATTATCATACGATACCATCTCTATTTTAGCCTTTAGTGTGTTTGCATTAATAGGCTTGGCATAAGTGTTTAGTAAAATTTTATACTGCTTTTCATGTCCTACTATCTGGGCTATAAGGTTAGCTTCTACCTCGCGCTGCACTAGATAGTCTATAAAGTAGTGTCTAAAAGAGTAGAAGGTCTTTTTAGAGTCTTTGTCTATAAACTTTCTTTGAATCTGGCTTCTAAAAATTTCAGAGAAGTCCTTGTTGCTTACCTTAAATATATTTCCGTTTTTCTTACTATTAACATATTCTAACAGACCTAGATCTATGAGCTTACTATGAATAGGCACAAATCTAATGCTATTTTTAGTCTTGGTGGTTTTACCATCGTTTGTATTTATATTAAAGCAGTAAATTCCATCTTTTAAGGCTATATCTTCCTTATGAAGCTGTGTGATCTCTTTTATCCTCATGCCACTATATGCAGCTATCATTGTGACGTAGTAGAGCTCACTAGCCTCTATCCTTGTGCTTGGCGATTTTCCACTTTGTTTGATGTTAGTTACTATGTCAAAGATTTTCCTAGCTTCTGATACATCGTATGGAAGCACTGCTCTCTCGCTAGGGTCTACGTCTATCTTGACGTTCATTTTTGCAGTTATGCTTCTGCTTATATAGCCACTATCAAAGCAGTAATTAAAAAACTGAATAACCCTTATCATGTATTTTTGGATAGTAACTTCAGAGAGCTTGTCGTCTTTTTCGCTTAGTTTAAGTATTTGAGATAAACTTTTATCTTTGTACTTACTCTTTTGAGCTAGCTTGGTTGGAATTTTATAGAGTAGGTCTCTAAATTCAAGCAAATTATCTCTTGTGATCTTATGAACTGGCGTATCTTCGTTAAAGTATAAAAACAAGAGCTTTTTTACGCCAGTAACTAGTCTTTGTGTATCTAGTAACTTTTGGTGTTTGTTTCAATTATATGAAATATACCAAGTAAAATAAAAGAATGTATAGACAAAGGTGAACTAGATATAGTATTAGGTGATTATGAGAGCGTTACCGCAAGAGATACCGGAGCACTAGGTACGCTATTTGGCGGAACGGCTATAGCTTCAAAGACGGGCAAGATGGCTAAAATGGTAAAAGATGCAGGTAACGAAGCTATATTAGAGGTAGCAACAAGGCTATCTACATATACAGTAGTAGATACTGTTAAAATCTCCGGTAAAGAATATGTTAAAATTGGTTTTAATCATGTTACTGGTAATCCTATTGTAAGAGAGGTACGAAAAGTGAGTAAAGTGAGTGATGATTTTGCTAAAAATGACTTTGTAACATTTGGTAATAGATACGAGTTAGGAAATAATGGTTTAATGCCAATAGGTAAGAACTCTTTAAATAAAAGCAATATCAAATTGAATGAAAGTCCTAAATTTCATGATGCAAAGAGTCTAGAAGAAATAATATCTATTGGAGAAAGAAAATTTAGTGATTTTATAAATAGCTATGCTCCGTCTGGCTTACCTGAAGCTACGATTGCTGGTGGTATAGGCTGAGTCATGAGTGATCCGAGTGAACAGATAAAAGATAGTTATTTCGCATTAAAATCTAGGATTGGAGATTTTATAAACTATATACAATCAGATCAGGATAAATAAGATGTTTAAACGCATAGGCTGGTCTTTTTTATAGGATTTATGTGCTTGCTTGATTGCATATCTATGCTAATACATAAAAATGTAAAAATAGGCGAGAAGTTTTTTAAATTCGATGATGCTGGTAATTTATATCTTTTGCCAGCTTTTAGTTTTTTATTTTTGGGTATATATAGCTTTTGGATGGCTTTTAGAAAAGAGCCACCAGTCGTACAAAGACTAGAGGGCATGTGGTGCCCTGATTGCACGAAATTTTATAATATAGGCGAAACTACATGTGAAGTGTGTGGACAAGAGCTACTAAAGTAGTATAACACGCACTATGAAAAAAGACCGAAACCAAAAACCGAGCCGCTGTTTAGATCAAAACCTAGAAATAAAAAGCGAAAGTTAAAGAGGTAAATTTATCGTTTAGCTCCTGTGGTAGCAATATAAAGAAAATAGGGTGGAAAAAGAAAAGCCAAATTTAAAATATATGTGGTGAAAAATGTAGAGAATTCTATCCGCTAGGTAGCAAGGAATGCAAACAATGCGATAGAAATTTAAAAAAGTACTATGTTAAGAATAAAGACAAAAATAAATACCTTAAAGATGAAAAAGATAGTGAAAAAACAAATGGAGAAATTTTATAATGCGGATATTTGCATTTACTGTACTTTGGGATTTGATGATGTTTGTGGTTGGAAAATAAAATATGTTTAAACGCATGGGTGGTTTTTTATAAAAAAGATGAATCTAATAAAAATAGCCAAGATAAAGCAGGCGCAAGCTACTCTGGACTAAGGTCAATAAACTACTCAAATCAAAGAAATTTAAGCTACGTACTATCTAAAAAACCTAGCGACTCTAGGTAACGGAAACATAGAGATAGCAGATAAAGAGAACTCCGATGATCTAGATAGGTTAAATAGGGATACCGCCAAACTAACGAAGGATCTAGCGGGTACCGGTATAAGCTCAAATGTAGATGCTAGTATAGATGCCAGGATGTTTAGTAAAGATGGTAGGAAAGAGATAGCAAAAGAAGTCAAGCAAATTGAAGATGGAGCTATACGGTTAATCTTTAATATGGTTTATAAAGATGAGGTACGCGAAGCAAAACAAAGTTTAAATAAAATTGCAAAAAAACTAGAAGCACTAAAAGAATCAGATATTATTAAGTATAATGAAGTAGTAAGTGCTTTAAATGAGTATTCAAGGGGTAGAGAACAAAAAAGGTAAAAATGGAGAACAAGATTTCGCTCCACTGATTGCTATTCCTGTAGCATTAGCATGGTTTGCTACTTATCTTAACGCACCAGATAAAGATGATGAATTAAAAAATGGAATACCGACTGAAAGTCAAGTAGTTGCGACTGTAGTAGGTGGTGGTGCAGCAAATTTGGCAGCCAAAGGATTATCTAAAGCTGTATTAAAAGAAACAGCAACCACTAACGTAAAAACTGGTGCAATAGGAACTGTAGTAGATGGCACTATTTAAGTTGTAACGGAAGCAAAAGATAAAGCTATGCAAAAGTAAACTTTAAAGATCAAAGCTTTTTGGAGATAGGAAGTACCATGGTGGATAATATAAACAATATTAAATTTAGTGATTTTACATTGGATTATAATAGTTTATTGTATTCAGGCATAGCAACTGCTACAACCGCGCCTAGGTTTTTTGATACTTTAAAAAAATATAATAACTTAAGAGGTACTAAAAAACATTGGAAGATCAGTTAAAAAACACAAAAATCTAAAAGTAGAATAGAGAAACTGACAAATAGGATTGACGAACATGAAAAGGCTGCAAGGAGTAATATTATATTTCAAGGAACAAATAGTGTAGTAAGAGCCACTATAAAATATAGCCTTTTAAAAGAAATGAGTGAAGATGAATAGTTTTATTAGCAGAATAATTGACATTGGTTTTATGCCAAACGCTACATGGCTGTATTGGCTGGTATTTGACACTGTAGGATTACTATTTTTGAAGATGCTGATAGAGGATGTTATTTTAAGTTTATGCTATCTTAAATTTAGGACAAGGGGTAATATCCAGTCTATTTTATATATCTTGTTTGACCTAGCAATTATATTCTTGATCGCTTTTTTGTTTTATAGGCTATATTTTAGTATCACTGGAGTAGAGGACATTTTATCTCTTATAGCAAATTTCTCACTCTTTCTTGTTGTTGTGGTTTGCTTTTATACTATTTTTGGGACAATTAGGCATTTGGTAAAACCACAAAACAATACCAAAGAGGCCAAGCCAAAATTCTTTAGAATGCCTCGTTCAAAAAGGCGCAAGGAAAATTTGAAAAAATAGTTCTAAAAATAGAAATGATCATAAGAGTAAATAAACAATAATGGCCAATACTCCAAAAGGAGGAAAATTAGGTAGCGACGGTATATTAAGACATAACGGCAAAGAGTATGTAGCTCATAGTATGGATATAACGGGAAATAAAGTGATATATCAACAATTAGGTAAAATAATAAACCGGTAGAGGTTTATAAAATTACTAACGATAAAGGTTATTTAGTGACAGCTTCTAAACCAAAGCTCTCTGCTTCGCAAAGCAGTCCTAGTACTTTAATAAAAGACGTAACAAAAGATATTAAATTTTATGATAGCTCAAAAACCCCGGGTATAGTAGCGGGTGGCACTATAGGCATAGGCATAGATATTGGATCGCAGTATATAAATAACGGCTATAGTTTTAAGGTGCATATGGCGGCTGCTAGCAGTTTATTCTCAGCAATAGTCAGAGGCGCTTTTGTTAACTCATCTACCGAGCTATACTCTCAGCTTAAAGATAGATCAAAAGATCTAGATGCAGAGAGAGTGGTCGGAAAAGGTTTTGCTGGTGGAACTTTTGGTACATTCGGCAATATAGTAGGAAATTTTGGTAAAAATATAAAAGTTGGCGATAGAGATTTACATACCGTGGCTGAAGCTGAGGAAGTATATTTACTGGAATAACGCAGGTAGCTGTAGATAGTATGAGTAGTAAAGATAATAAAAATAATAAAGACGATAAAAAAGAATGAGAACTGATATAAAAGTTTTGTTTAAGAACATTAATTTTAAAATGAGCATCATCTAAATTTTTAGATATAATTACGCAAAAGTTATATTATTAAAATCAGGTAAAGGAACTCATGAAAAAAATATTTAAATTTCTATCTTTTTTAGTATTTATGCTATTTCTTACAGGATGTGCAAAAGATCTTATTATAAGCAATATGCCAAATTCAAATTTAAACTATCATGGCGATAATGTTCCTATAACTATCATAGCTTATAAATTAAGAGATGTGGCTAAATTTAAAGAAGCTAGCATTATCGATCTAGCCGAGAAAAATGGTGAGATACTAGGTTATGATAAGATTGACTCTATAAAAACACAAATTCAGCCAAATACAAATAGATATGCTTTTACAAATGTATATCCTGACGAAGTTCCGTATGTTGGCATTTTGGTACTTTATGCTGATCAGAGCAAGACAAATATCAAGGCTTATAAGGCTACAAAAGAGATAAAAGAAAAAAATATAGTTTTTGAAATAACAAAAAATGGCGTAAATGTTTTAGACGCTAGTAGCTCTAAAATACAAGCAAGCAAATAAAATGTCTGAAAAGCTAAAAGTCGTTTGGTATAACGGAATGAACATTGATAAGGTTCATTTCGAGCAGCAAGAAAGATATTTTGAGAGAAATTTAAACCTAAAAACCATCTCTTCTTTTTCAAATTTATACGGTGTTTTAGATTTAGAAATTTCAAGCGATCTTTTGCTTCAAGGCAAAGTAGGGCTAACTAAAATTTCTTGTATCTCTCAAGATGGTACGATTTTTAACGCGCCAGATCAAGATGAATTACCAGAGCCACTTGAGATAAGCCCAAGTGAGTTAAACTCAGCCATTATAGTGTTAAAACTACCTATTAGCTCAGGTCTGGTTGATATTAGCTTGCAAAATAATTTACCAAATCTAAAATTTACAGCCAAGCAAGTGCTTATCAGCTCAAAAGTGCATGATGAAGCTAGCAACGATATATTAAACGAGCTAGATGATAAAGATGATTTTGAGCTATCTTCGGCCTTTACACAAGATAAAGAAAATCTAATCCTAGCAAGCCAAAGATCGTCTCTTGGAGTATTTGGCTCAAAGATGCCTTACGAGCTTAGCATACCAATTTGTAAAATAAAAAATATAGACCTAAATAAACAAATAACGCTTGATGAAAAATTTATTCCAACTTGTATTGACATCAGTAAAAACACCTTTATAATAAATTTTATAGAGGAGCTTAGCTTTGCTACAAAGCAACATCAAGAGAGTTATTTTGGGTTGTTAGGAGGTGTTGATCAAGCTAAAAATAGACTTGATTTTTCAACGTATTTAACACTAAATATGCTAAAAAAATGGCATTTGATATTCTCTTATTTGCTAAAGAAAGATAAATTTCACCCAGAGTATTTGTATGAAAAATTAGTTGATTTTCAGGCTGATCTGTTGGCACTTAGTCACGATAATAGTTTTAGCGAATTTATCGCCTACGATCACAATAACCTAACTCAAACTTTTGTGCCTTTGATAAATAATCTAAGACTTTTATTCTCACATATCTTATCTCCAAAATATATAATGGCACAAATTGTTAAAAACAATCACGGCTTTTATGACTGTATTTTTGATAATCCAAGCATTATTGAAAACTCAGAAATTTATTTTGCTATTCACAGTGATACAAAAAATGAGTATCTTCTTAAAAATTTCAAAGAGCAATGCAAAATCCATACTCAATCAAATATAAAAGGCATAGTTTCTTCACAGCTAAGGGGTATAAACGTAGAGCAAATTTCTGTTGTTCCTAGCACTTTACCAAAGTTAAACGATTATATCTATTATAAGATAGACAAAAAAGATGAAATTTTTAAAAGCTTTGCAAATCAAAATGTGATTAGCGTTTATATAACGGCAAATTTACAAAATGCTGACATTAAAATGTGGGCTTTATTATAAGGATAAAAATGAACGAAAATCAAAATGAAACCTCAGTTTTAAGTCAAACAAATCTTTTGGGTCTTGGCACAAATCTTGCACTAGATCACGTGCTGCCATTGCTTCTTTTGGCAAATAGGGTTTCAAAATTACAAAATTTTTCACAAAGTGAAATGGCAAATTTACGTGAAAAATTGATAAATGATATCTTAAGCACTACTTCAAAAATATCAAATCTAGGCATTTACGAGGAAGACGATATTATTAGACTTAGATATTGCCTTTGTGTTTTTATAGATGAGAGCTTGCTAAAAAATGAAATTTTTATGAACAGCTTTTGGGCTAATAATACACTGACAACAAGATTTTTTAATGAAAATCTAGGCGGAAATAAATTCTTTGGCATTATGGATAAGTGGTTTGAAAATGTTGGCAAAAATAAAGATTTCTTGGAATTTATATATGCTTGTTTGGTGCTTGGTTATAAAGGAAAATATGAAACCCAAGAAGATTGCAATGAAAAAATTTCTTATCTTTGTGAAAATATAGCTGCGGCCGTTTCTCCGCTCATAAAGGCTGATGAAAATGTATTTGAAAAGAGCTACTTAAAACAGACAAAGAAAAGCTTTCTTGAGGTATTTTCGCTAAAGCGTTTAAAATTTTATTTCATTTTACTAGCCATTGCTATGATTGCAGCTGCATTTTTATATAGTACATATTCTATGGATCAAAACAATATCAGAAACGATAGTGTTCTAAATAATAAGATAGAGAATTTTATGGATAACAAGTAAGTGCAAGATAATTTTTGTAATAAATTTAATGAAGATTTTTTAGAGAATGAGCTTTATATTAGTTTAACTGATGAAATGTCAAAGTATAAAACTTTGATGCATGATAGCATAAAGTGGGATTACGTATTTAGCTCATCTTTAAAGGCATTAAGTGAATTTAGTCTTGACGCCAAGCTTTTAAATTTCTTAGCGATTTCTGCTATAAATTTAAATGACAAAGAGGCTTTTAAGACACTTATAAAAGCCTTTGCTTTTTTTCTATTTATTTTGAAAAAAGAGCCAAATTTACTCGCAAAAAATGAAAAACAACTACCTGCTAAAAAAAAGATAATAGCTCAAACAATAGAGCTTTTTACGCAAGCTAATGATAAGGCTTTGGATCAAGCTGACGCAAAAGCTTTTAATGATCTTGTGCCTGAGCTTTCGCAAGAGCTTGGTACACGTTTTGATACACTTTATATAGAAGAAAAAAAAGAAGAAATTTTAAAAGCTAAAGAGCCAAAAGTAATTGCTAAAACTGAGCCAACTTACCATCAAAGCGTTTCGTTTAGCAGCAATGATATTAGTACATTTAATGATAGAGAATTTAGAGAATATTTTATAAATTTATCACTAATGCTTTTAAAGAGTGATATTAAAAATTTTAACGCTTATTCTTTAATTTTTGAAGCAATGTGGGGCAGAATAAAGGCGCTTCCATCAAGTAGCGATCAAATAACACAGATACGTTATCCTGATGAAAATCTAATTATGCTTTTTAAAAAAAGTAACGAACCAAATCTTGACAACTTAGAAAAATTTATAAGAAATTTAGCACTTAACCCATTTTGGATAGAAGGCATTAAGATATTTTGCGAGTTTTTAAATAGTGCTGGACTTGCAAGGCAAAGTGATCTTATTTGTGATATGGTTTTAAATTTTATTGATAAATTCCCAGATATAAAAAAGCTCAAATTTCAAAGCGGTGAAGCTTTTTTTAGCGAAGATATAAATAAATTTTTTATTAAAAGTAACTCTTTGGAATTTACTTCCGGCAGTGATAGTAAAAAAGATATGAGTTTTGAGGATCTAATAAAAGAACTAGACAAAAGCAAGCATGCTTCAAGTGCTCAAAGCGAGCTTAATTTTATGCTTGAATTATCAAAAATTTTTACTGCTCAAGGCATGAATAATAATGCAAAAGCTACCTATGCACAAATAGTTAATTTCATAGAAAATACCGAGCTTAAAGATTATTTATCAGACATATATATAAAGGCAAAAACATTTGTGTGATAAAATATGTTTTTTTAAATCACCTTTAATT
>NZ_CABPVS010000011.1 GCF_902460845.1 Campylobacter concisus
TTTTATCTGGGATTAGTTTAGAATTGAATAAAAAGTCTTTTATATTAATTTTTTTAAAATTATACTTTTTAAAATCTACCTTAATATACTCTTTTTCTGCATAATTTAATATAGAATTAGAAACAATGTTGCCATTATATAGACTTGTTTCTAGTAAAAATACGCGCTTATTATAATACTTTGCAACATCAAAAATAACAGAATCAAAAAGTCCACCAAATTCTAAAGTAGAAGAAAATACTGCATCTATTTTTTCATTTTTAAATCTATCTATCCAAAACGATAGTGCACAATAATATAAATATTGCTGTGAATTTAGATCACTTGTGACTCTAGAAAAAAAATGTTCTACTTTTAATTGTGTATTTCTAAAATTCTCAATTATAGAATAATCTAGTTTTATATTTTGTTTAGTATAATATTCATTTACTTCGTACCACGATAAAACAATAGGTATATTATACTTTTCCTGTATATTTATAACATCACTCTTTGAGCTCACTATTAATGTATCAATTTGCAATACATTTGACCTAATCACCGAATGCACTACATTGCAATCTAAATCAATTAAAATAATTTTTCTCATTTTAATAACCCATTTTACTAATCATAACAACCATAGTATAATTTAAATTCATTTCTTTATAAACTAAATCCATCATCAACTACGATATTTTGTCCATTTACATATTTTGATACATCGCTTAGTAAATAGATCAAAGCACCGCAAATATCATTTGCATTGAGCATTCCTTTCATGCCACATCTTTTTTTATATTGGCTTAAAAATGGCTCAGGCTGCCCATCTAAAATTCCTCCAGGACTTATAGCGTTTACGCGGATATTGTCTTTTTTAAACATCTTTGCCATGTATTTTGTCATGCCAAGAAGGCCATGTTTTACTACTGTATATTCGACAGGAGAGTGCATGTTTGTTCCCTCGTAAGTCTCAAAAGCAGGAGCTCCGATACCTTGTATAGATGAGATATTTATGATATTACCGTGACCTTGCTCTAAAAAGAATTTTATAAAATTTTGTGAGATATTAAAGTATCCACCAAGGTGTAAATTTAAGAAGGCATTGAAATCATTCATATCTATCTCAAAAAATTTCTTACCGTAATTTTTGTTTTTTGGATAGGCGTTATTTACAAGTGCATCTATGTGGCCATATTTTGAGTGTAAGAAATTTATAGCTTCATTAACAGAATTTACGTCACTGATATCAATTTGCAAAACTTCGATTTTTGCGTCTTTGTTTGAGGTTTTTATCTCATCTTTTAGTAAATTTGCTCTTTTTGTGTCGACTTCTGCTATTACTCCAACTCCGTTTTGGCTAGCGATGGCTCTTATGAAAGCACTTCCTATCCTACCAGCCCCTCCTGTTACTACTATGACTTTATCTGTTAGCATTTTTTTCCTTCATTAAAAACTCTACAAATTTAAAATCCAGTTCACAATCTATATCGATTGATCTATCCTCACTCATCACATAAAGCCCGGTTTTTGGCAAAAACAATGTATCGTTATTTAGCAAGGCTTCACGTTTCCAGATATAGATAGAAGCATTCATATCATAAGTCTTTGGTGCATCTTGTCGTCTTACAATGGCTTTTGCTAAAGTTTTTGCAAGCCCCACATGTCCATCAGGATAAATTTCAATCAAGTTAAAGTATGGGCTTCTTCTGCTCGGCATTGCGGTTATTAGATTGTCATTTTCATCGTGCAAAAACTGATTGTAAGCGTTTATGATATCGCTTACATCACGAAGTGGAGCTGTTGCATCAAGATCGATCTCATAATCAAATTTTTGTGCGTAATGTTGTTCGCTTTTTAAAAAAGCATCTTTTATCACATCAAGCTTTCCAGCTGTATCGCTGGCCATAGCAGCATCTCTTTTAAAAAAAACTTCTGCACCGTATTTTACTGCCGTTTCTGCGATCAAATCGCTATCAGTACTAATTACTATATGTTCAAATAAATTTGACTCTTTGGCTTGCTCTATGGTATAAGCGATAAGGGGTTTTCCACAAAGCTCACGTACATTTTTCCCTTTTACGCCCTTACTACCGCCTCTCGCACATATCGTACATAAAACATTACTCATTATTTTGCCTTTGAATTTGATCTATTATGTTCATAGTATCTTGTCCTTCGCTAAAGCCACAAACGTATCTTTGTTCACCCAGGATATCTTTATGCATAGCTAAAAACATCTCATTTCTTGCCAAATTTGGCATGTTAAAAATTTGCTTATTGATATCTTGTTTTATGAGAGTGCCTTTTATAAAATTAAGCTCATAAGTGGAGCCTTCGCACTCCACTCGCACGTTTCTATGCGTCATATGGCTTAGATAATCAATACTTATATTGGCCACTACATTATTGTTTGTTTTGCCAAAGATCAAACATAAATCATCGCTTGTTATCTGCAAATTTGAAATTTTATCTTGAAAGCTTTTTACGCTCTTAAATTTACCGCACAGCCACATGGTATAGTCTAACTCATGACTAAGATCTAGCAAAACCCCACCACCTTTTTCTTTGCTAGCGCTATAACATTTTGTATAGTCTACATTTCTCCAGCTTGGTAGATACTGTCCACAACTAGCATTTATGTACAAAATTTTTTTACTCTCCAAAAGCTCTTTTAGTTTTTGCAAAAGTGGATGAAATCTAAGCACGTAGCCTACAAAAATTTTGTTGTTTTTTGGTGTAAAATCGTAAAATTTCTCAAACAAAGGCTTTTCGCAAAGTATTATTTTATCTTTTACTTTCTCGTCTAGAAATTTTAAATTTTGCAGATGTAAAAATGTAGGAGTTGCTATGACAAAGTAGTCAAACTTGTCTAAGTTTGAGACTTCTTCTAAACTTTTGTAACAAATTTTTCCACCTACATCTTGGCTAGTGACGAGGCAGATCTCATCTATCTGCGGTAAAGCTTCCAATACTTCGCAATGCCTTTTACCTATTGAGCCATAACCTATAATTAAAATTTTTAACTTCATCTTATTAATTTTTCAATTTCCACACGCCTTCATTTACTTCTTCAAAAATATTTTTATTATAATGACTATCTATAATTTTCCAAAATTCTTTTTCACTGTACCCAAAAAACTGGCAAAATTCTCTTACACATCTTGGATCCAGATCGTGATCATGCTTTTTTACGAGTTTTATAGCATCATCTCTGGTAAGCATCCCATATCTTATCATTCTTGCAGCATAGTCAGTGGCACTAGCATGTCCGAATTTTGGATATTTCATCCAGGAATGAACCAAGTAAGCCGCTGAATCTACTTGATCAAATTGCTCAATATGATGAGTTCTTCTCCACTCATGAGTTAAATCATGAAAACCATATTTTTTAGCAATTTCATAATTATTGAAACTATTCCACTCTAAAAAATAACTTAAGTAAATTGGATCCAGTTTGTCTAAATCCTCTTTTAGTGGCGGATCAAAGAAATTTAAGTTTTTTTCGTCTACACCTATTTCTAAAAGTTCATTACGAGATATTCCACTTCCCACACCATTATTTACTTGTTCCTTAGCAGAATACGTTTCGATACAATTTACTCCGCCGTATTCATAAGATACATTCTCGCCGTAAACTAGCAATGGTGTATTAAATTTAACTGCCATATGTAAAGGATATGTATAAATGTATCTATCTATAAAATACGTTGGTTTGCCGTATTTTTCAAATGTGTACCTACCTATTTTTTTTTGAGCTTGTATATTAGGCTTTATAGATAGTATATCACAGCCAAAAACCTCAGATATATTTTTTATATTATGCATTCCAGCTTTTGTCATAGGAAAATTATCTTCCACTGAAACTAGAAGTGGATTCATCTTCATTTTCTCTTTCATAATATATGTTTGAAAATGGCTATCTTTTCCACCTGAAACAGCTATCATAC
The DNA here is from genome assembly GCF_902460845.1 of Campylobacter concisus. Classification (NCBI taxonomy): domain Bacteria; kingdom Pseudomonadati; phylum Campylobacterota; class Epsilonproteobacteria; order Campylobacterales; family Campylobacteraceae; genus Campylobacter; species Campylobacter concisus. The sequence goes on from NZ_CABPVS010000011.1 coordinate 3,930, forward strand.
AATCATAGCCATTTAAACCATTCATACCTCTATATTTATTACAAAGTTCTTCAAATTCATACCATCTTTTTTTATAGTCTATTTTTTTTCTATTTTCGTAAGATTGACAAGCTGTACAAACACCCTCTTTATTAAAAGCAATACCAGGTCTTGTATCAGGCATTACGCATTTTGTGCAATATTTCATATTTTACTCCATTTTAATTATTTGAAGAATATACCATATTCTTCATTTGCCCTTTGGTATTCTTCAATACGTCCAATATCAAGCCAATATTCTCTGATCGGAAATGATATAATATTTTTACTTAATTTTATTAGCTTTTCAAACAGCGTAGGCATATCATAAAACTCATTTTTTGGTATTAGATCTAAAATTTCAGGTGAAAGCATATATATTCCAGCGCTTACGAAAAATTTCTGCACCGGTTTTTCTGAGATCTCTACTATCTTGTTGTCATTCATTTTTACAACGCCATAAGGCACTTCGTAGTCATACTCTCTTACACACATTGTAGCCGTCGCTTTATTTAGAGTGTGGTAGTTAAAAATATGTTCGAAATTTACATTTGTAAGAAGATCACCATTCATTACAAAAAATGGCTCGTTTGGTCGCTCTTTAAGTAAGCTTAATGCACCTGCTGTACCCATTCTTTTTTGCTCTAAAATGTAGTCAATGTTTACTCCAAATTCCTTACCGTCACCAAAATAGTCCTTGATGATGCCTGCATTAAAATTTACACACATCGTGATATTTGCAAAGCCATACTCTGCAAATTTCTCAACTATCGTCTGAAGGATCGGCTTGTTTCCAACCTTTAGCATCGGCTTTGGAGTATCTTGTGTGAGTGGTCTAAGCCTAGTACCAAGCCCCCCCACCATCAAAATCACTCTATTTGTCTTGATCTTTGGCTCAACAAGCTCTTCTATCTCTTTTAAGTCTAGAACTATTCCATTATCATCTATTATTGGTATCTGGTGAAGTTTTTTAGATAATGCTATCTTTAAAATTTCCTCTTTTGTGCTAGAAATTTTTGCAACAGCCGGCTCTTTATAAATGATCGTCTCTATAGAGCTGTCAAGGTCTAGCCCTCTTAATATACCTCTTCTTATATCGCCGTCAGTCAGTGTTCCAAGAAGCTTATCTTTATCATCAACAACTAAAGCTATCTGCATAGCTCCGCTATCTATAATCCCCAAGGCTTCCTTTATAGTGGCATTTTGTTTTAGCTTTATGTTTTCTATATTCTTCATTATTTATATCTTTACATCATAAAATTTCTTTTTCAAAATACCTTCTAGCTCGATCTCTTTTAAAATTTTAACCATTTTTTTGCTTGAATTACCACCATTATATGGATTGATGGTATTTTTTAAAACTTGCTCAAATTCTTTTGAATATACTTTTTTTATAGCGGCTAAAATTTCTTCTTTAACGGGCCTAACGTCTATCACACTGCTAGCTTTTGCACGTCCTTTTTGTCTGTCACCTATGTTTATGGTGGCTTTTTTAAAGCTTGGAACTTCCAAAAGGCCACTTGAGCTATTTCCTAGGACTATATCAACAAATTTTATCGCACTTAGATATCTCAGCTGTCCAAGTGAAGCAAATGCCACAGCTTTTTGTGAATTTTTACTCACATACTCATCTATCATTTTATTTATCACATCACCATCTATGTCGCTATTTGCTTTTGTAAAGATAAAATTTGTATCTTTTAACTCATCTATTGCTTTTAAAAGCTCGCTAAATTGCTCTTTTGCGCTGCCATTTTCAAGCGTTACTGGATGAAAAGTGATTAGTATATTTTTTTTAGCAAGCTTAAAATTTATAGACTTTTCAAACTCATCTTTATTTAGTAAATTTAGTTTTTTTATGTTTTCAATGCCAGGCCCACCGACATTAAAGACTCTACTAGGCTCTTCTCCTAACTGGATTATGCGGTTTGCATACTCTCTTGTAGCTGCAAAATGAATATGGCTCATCTTTGTTATGCTGTGCCTAAAAGCCTCGTCAAATGCCCCTTGGGTGGTTTCTCCGCCATGTATGTGTGCTATTGGTATCTGCATGATACTAGCCACGCCAGCTACACCAAATATCTCGTATCTATCGCCAAGAAGTACCAATATATCTGGCTTAAGTTCGCTAAAAGCTGGGGCAAATTTCTCATAAACCTTTGCCACTTCAGTACATATATCAAGTTTTGAGTGCGAAGAGCCTAAAATTTCTATCTTTTTATCTATCTTAAAATCTTTTTCAATCTCTTTGTATGTGAGTCCAAACTCAGGACTTAGGTGCATGCCGGTGGCAATTATTTGAAGCTCAAGCTCGCTATCTGCCTCGATCTCTTTTAAGAGCCAGTAAAGTAGGCCATATTCTGCTCTAGTGCTTGTCACTACACAAATTTTTCTCATATCAGATCATCTTGCTTGTAATCTTTTTGTGAAATTTTTCCGATCACCTCATCCCATCTCATAGGATTTATGCCGTCTCCCGGGCGTTTTACACAGATATTTTGTTCGCTAAAGACTTCACCTTTTTTTATATCACACTTTGCTACGATCGACTTTCTAGCTATTTTGATATTTTCGCTCTCGCTTTTACTAAAGTGCTTTAGTCCGTCTCCAAGCGCTAGTTCTATATTTCTAATAGCTCTAACCATCGCCACTAGCTCATCTGGCTCAAGGCTAGCCTTGTGGTCAGGTCCGGGCATATTTTTATCAAGAGTAAAGTGCTTTTCTATGATCTTTGCACCCATGGCAACCGCTGCGATATCGACCTCAATGCCAAGCGTATGATCGCTATATCCGACCTCAAGACCAAAGGCATTTTTCAGTGTTATCATCGCTTTTAAATTTACATCCTCCATCGGTGTTGGATACTGCGTATTTGCATGAAGAAGACTTATGTTTTCACGTTTCGTGCCACTTTTTATAAGTACTTCTATCGCGGATTCTACCTCACCTAAATTTGCCATGCCAGTTGAGAGAATGATCTTTTTATTTAAGCCGCCTATCTGCTTAAGATAAGGTAAATTTGTTATCTCGCCGCTTGGGACTTTAAATGTGTCAAGCCCAAGCTCATCAAGAAGCTTTATGCTGTCGCTATCAAAAGGAGTTGAGAGAAATGTGATATTTTTTTTCTTGCAATAGGCTATAAGCTCTTTATGTGTGTTCTCATCCAGTTCAAGCTTTTTTATCATCTCAAACTGGCTTTCATTTTTATCGGTAGTTTCTTTTTGATAGCTAGCCTTTTGTGCGTTTTTTGAAACAAGATTTTGAGCCTTAAAGGTTTGAAATTTTACCGCGTCAGCGCCAGCTTTGACTGCCACGTCGATCAGCTTTTTAGCTAAATTTATATCACCATTGTGGTTAACCCCAGCTTCAGCTATGATAAAAACACTATTTGACATCAAATCTATCTCCCACCTTAATCTTTCCATCATATTCATATTCCACAACTTTTACAAAACTATCTTGTGTTTTTACCAAAAAAGTATCACCGTCTTTACACAAAATCGCACCAGGGATACATTTATATAGTGGTGCATCTTTTATAAGTTCTACTTTATTTATTTTCATCTCTTTGCCATTTAGAAATGCCCTTGCTACTATGGCTGGATAACAAATGGCACGTACAAAATTAAATACTTCTCTGCTTGTTTGGTTAAAATTTAAATTTTCATCGCCTTCTATACGTCTTGAGCAGTAAAACCCAACATCCTCTTGTTTTTTGGACTCTGCTTTACCGTTTTTAAATAGACATATCGCCTGATATAGTATGTTTGCACACTCGCTATGCGCTTTTGTTAGTATGCTTTTGTAGTCATCGTTGTCTGTTATATCAAAACATTTTTGCAAGATTATATCACCGGTATCTATACCAGTATCCATATAATGTACAGTTATTCCAAATTCTTTTTCGTCATTTATCAAAGCCCAGTTTAGGATATTTCTGCCTCGATAAAACGGCAATTTACCTGCGTGACAATTTATAGTTTTATATTTTGGCAAATTTATGATCTTGGGTTTAAAAATTTGATTAAAAGACATTGATACAAACAAATCACAATCATATTGTTTAATTCTGTCAATAAACTCATCAGAATTTATATCTTTATGCTTTAAATAGTCAATTTTAAATTCGTTTGCATAATTTAGAAGTTTTTCATCATTTGAATCATATCTGGCACAGATAAATTCTATTTCTATATCTTTATCTTTAATAAGTTTATCAAATGCGTTATGGCTCCAAATACCATCTGCAAAATACCCTATTTTAAGTTTCATATCACTCTCCTCATTATTTTGCATATATGACTAAACTCTTGCGCTACTTGGGATATTTACTATCCTATCGCTTAAAAATTTAGCATTTTTTAGCTCGTCTCTTTGGCAGTCCTTAAACATATCAAGCTCATTCATGAGCTGCCAGATAGGACGCGTAAAAACGCCATTTTCATTACTAAATTTCAAAAACTTATCTCGTTTTTCATGACTTTCAAAGAGCACTGCGTTTAGCCAAAAATTTGACCTAGCGTCCGCTGGTTCATCTATAAATTTCACATCATCAAATTTAGAAAAATACTCTTTATAGATCATCGCAAGTTCGCGTTTGCTCTTTAAAAATAGCTCCAAATTTTCAAGCTGTGCCACAAGCAGAGCTGCATTTAAATTTGGCAAGCGGTAGTTGTAGCCGATCTCGCTGTGACGATACTCAAAAGGATGTGGCACCTTGGCCGTTGTGGTGATAAATTTGGCGTGCTTTGCTATCTCCTCATCGTTTGTGATGATAGCTCCGCCACCTCCACTTGTGACGATCTTATTGCCATTAAAGCTCATGGCTGCAAGCTTGCCAAAATTCCCTGTATGAGTGCCTTTGTAGTAGCTACCAAGGCTCTCGGCACAGTCTTCTACCAAAACGATATTCCAGCGCTTGCAAATTTCAGCTATCTCATCTATCTTACAAGGTAGTCCAAAAGTATGCATAGGCACGCAAGCACGCACTATCCTGCCGCTAGTTTTATTTACACATTTGCCGCCTTTTAGCTTGCAGTTTTTCCCTAAAAACTCGCTAAGCGCTGCTGGCGACATACCAAGCGTGTCAAGGTCGACATCCACAAAAACTGGCTTTGCAAAAAGGTAGCTAATGGCATTGCAAGTGGCTATAAAGGTAACTGGCTGTGTGATCACTTCGTCATCTTGGCCAACACCAGCTAGCTTTAAGCAGATATGAAGCGCAGAGGTGCCATTTGTCGTAGCGACTACAAATTTTGCTCCGATCATTTGAGCTAGCTTACTCTCAAACTCATCGACAAATTTGCCGACACTTGAGACAAAGCTAGAATCGATACACTCAAGCAGATATTTTTTCTCATTGCCTATAAATTTAGGCTCGTGAAGTGGGACTTTGTCCTTGCCAAAGGTGCTTTTTATAAATTTCAAAACCTCGTCAAAATCACATTTTTTCATCAAGATATTTTCCTGTTTCTTTATGCATAAAATTTGGTATGAGCTCGAAAACTTCGCGCAAAACGTCCTCTTTGCTCCATGTCAAGCTTGATTTTAAATTTAAGATATTGTTTTTAAAAATTTCTAGTTTTTTGCTGTCAAAATTTGCATCATTTTTGACTATGCCGATATTTTGAAGTCTTTGCATGTCAAGTCTTTCGCCGTCAACGAAAAACTCCTCGTAGTCCTTCTCTCCAGTCGTGTCGCTAGGCGCAAAAAGACAAGGATAAAAGCCATCTTTTGGAAGCACTTTTGCAAGCTTTCTGGCTTCCTCCTCATTTTCACACAAAAATGGTTCGTAGCCTAAATTTGCCAAGTATCGCTTGGCTATCTCACTAAACGTTATGAGGTCTAAATTTTCATCTAATTTTGGGAAAAATATATCTCTATTTTCACCAAAAATGGTACTTAAAAGACAAAGCTCGCCACTCTCTTTTGGTGTTAGGAAGTAGCGCCTGACATCGTTTGGGGCGACTATGGGCTGAGACTTTTCTATGCGTTTTTGAAAGCCAAAAAGAAGTGAGCCATCGCTAAATGCCACGTTTGCAAATCTAGCCATTGAGACGTCAATATTTAAGGAGTGTCTAAACGCAAACATCTCCATGATGCGCTTGCTAGCTCCCATTAAATTTACAGGATTTGCCGCCTTGTCAGTACTTACGCAAAAGTATTTTTTTGACTTCATACTAAAGGCTTGCGTTAGCGTTTTGTCGGTGTTAAAGATGTTTGTTTCGAGCATCCTCATAAGCGTAAACGGATCTTTTTCGCTTCTAACATGCTTTAGAGCTGATAAATTTAACACGTAGTCAAATCCACCACTTTGCGCTAAAAGTGCTTCAAATTCGGCGCTTGCAACATCTATGGCAAAAGTTTTAAAGTCACCATTTATATATCCAAACTCGCTTCTTATGTCACGCACTAGCTCGACAAGGTTGTTTTCAGAGATGTCGACGACGTAGAGCTTTATTGGATCTCTTATAAAGATCTCTTTTGTCACGGCAGAGCCTATAGATCCTGCCCCACCGATAACTAGAAAGCTTGAGCTTGAGACTATCTCTTTTAAATTTTTATCAAGCGCCTTTATGTCATCTTCAAAGAGATTTTTAGTGCGCCCTATTAGGTTTAAGATATTGTTCATATTAATTCCAAATTATTTCGTTTGCTATATATTCGTTTACATTTTCTTTTTTATAAAAAACTTGATCATAAGATTTTTTTAGTTCGCTAACAACCACCTCAAACTCATTAAATATTCTTTTAATATGTGAGTCTAGTTCTTTATTATCGTTTGCAACTAAAACTAAATTATAGTATCCATATTCAGTAACATTTTTTCCACTATTTTTATCTTTTATATTCTTATTAAGATTATATGCGTATTTTGAATCTAACATTTCTATTGTTGGTATGCCGATTGAGATCATATCTGAAACAACTCCAGAATAAAAACAAATAGCAAATTTGGAATGTTTTCCTAAGAAAAATGTATGCAAATTTGAAACCATCCAACCAATCCCACACTCTTCTTTAGGCAATGCTTCTTCGCAAGAGTTATCGCACACTTCATCAGGATGTTTTTTTATTATCAGCTTTAAATTATATTTTTTAGCCTGTTTATAAATCTCTTTAACATATCTAACTTTTTCTTCTCTTGGCATAAATGAGCCATAATTTCTTGAGATTAGAAAGATATAATTTCCATTAAAAGGGATTTCATAATTACTACAATAACGATCCATAAAATAATCGATCCATTTTTTCTCATGTCTTGGAATACCCACCACCCTACAAAACTCTTTTTTTATCCCATAGTAATTTTCATAGTACTCTGCATCTTTCTCAGATGATGCAAATACAATAGTATTATTGTTCGGATAGTTATTTACAATAGTTCTTGTTTTTAATTCCTCTAACAGATATTCATGACTATTATTTCCATGGCAAATTGAATACTTTTTAACTTCACTTAGTTTGGTTAATATATCTTCATGGGCATCCTTGCTAGATTCGTAAACATCATACAATATTTTTAAATTTTCACTTTTTAATTGATATAAATTTATAAATTTCAAATTATAAATTTTTACTATTATTGCATTTATTTTTGTCATTATAGAATTTAAGCAAGAGTCTAGTTTAATAATCCTTAGCTTATTTAAAATTTTTTTTAATATCAAAAATGGATTTAGATGATTTGAAAAAAAATAATATTTTAGAATAATTTCAAAATTATTAGATTTGATAAAAGCACCATTTATGTCTTTATAAACAATAGCAGTAAATATCTCACTTGCCAGCTTAATCAATGGTGAGTTTAATTCAATTTGTTTTATTATGTAATAATCATGTGCGTAGAATATAAATTGCGCATCAGGCTGTTTATTTTTGAGTTCATGCAAAACAGATGCCCAACTATCCAATGTGCCCAAACTAGGTGAACATATAAATAAAAAAACATCTTTTTTCATTTTATTCCTTTATTTTGAATATATAGAAATCCTCTATATAATCGGCCTTATTTTTCAGTTTTTCATTATTATATCCATAGAATTTTATTTTATTTAGATAAGCAGCTTCATAGTCGTTTACACTATCTCCTATCAAAATACATTCGTTGGAATTATAATTATATTTTCTCAATACGTTTTTTACTAGCTCATTTTTAGGAGTTGGAGAACCCTCTATTGTTTTAAAAAATTTACTTAAATCGAGCTTTTCGCAAAGATAGTTCAACTCTTTTTCATCAGATCCAGAGACTATATGAAAATTATATTTTTTATAGTTTTGTTTTATAAATTCTACTGTTTCGGTAATAAGATATTTTTTATTAGTAAGCTCTGTTTTCATTATATATGAGAATTTACTTGCTAATTCTTGAACCTTTTCATCACTTACATCGATACCTAAAATAGCATTATAAAAATATCTTATTTTTACATAACGACTTAATCCACCATTTAAAGAATGATATTCTAGCAATCTATTTACAAGAACATCATTAAAT
>NZ_CABPVS010000012.1 GCF_902460845.1 Campylobacter concisus
TATATTTTTTAAAATACTATACATGTATTATACCGCCTTTAAAACTTTTTAGCAACTTTTATTGAATTTTTATAATATTTTAGCAACTTTTATTGAACTATTCGCAACTTTTATTGAATTTCTAGTAGCTTGTTTTTAATTTTAAAAAATAGTAAAATAGTATTAATTTAACTGAAAATAGGGCAATGATTTTACATAATGCATTTCTCAATCGCTTTTATTCATTCGCAACTTTTATTGAATCTTACAATAATCTAGAAGTAAATAATTATATACAATATTAAATTATATTATATTATTTAATATTATTTTAAACTTTTTTATATTAGAATTCTTTTATATTTAAAACAAAGGAGAAAAGATGCTGCCGAATAAACCGCAAGATTATCCTAATAGTTTTCCAGCTCGAGTATGGTATACGCACCTTATAGAAGAAATCGGTGACGAAGCTATCGAAAAGCTTGGCTTTTATCCAAACGAAAGACTGCTTGACACAACAAAAGCCTTAGTAGCAAAACAAGATCAAGCACTAGCTAATTTTTTTAGTCAAAGAATATTTTGGGGAATTTTTTATAGCAGTAATGGCGGCATTGAAGAGTCTTTAGGCGTAGGCAATCGTAGGATAATTCCACTAATATGGTTTAGACAAATTGCCGACAGTAAGTTTGCTAACTCGCTTAAAGAGGTCGCAAAAATTGCAAAAAGTGATTTAGAACAACTTCTTTATGAAGGTATCTTGTATCAAGAATTTTTTGAGTTACAAATTTTAGTTAAAAAGGATAGCATTGAATGGCTAAAAAATAATGCTACCAAAAATGAGGTATTAAGTCATCATGGCTTTAACAATATGTTGGGATATAAATATTTCTTAAAAAGAATAAGAGAGGGATTAATGTTTTCAAATCAAGCTTTAGAGAATGGTTTTGATGAAAAAAAACTACCTCGTTTTAGTGAAATGGTAGCACAAGGAGATGGAGCATTTTTACCTTGTCCATTAGTTAAAAACGATCTACACTTTGGTGGTGGAAAATGGCAAATAGAATATGAGTTTGTCACAGATGGTGACTATTAATATATTAAATTTTAAAATAATTTAATATAGTAAAAAATAATTTAATACAAAGGAAAAAAGATGAGATTACTAGGCAAAATTGCACTTGGTGCAGCAGCAACAATCATGCTTATTGGTTGTGGCGAAGGATCTAAGTATGGTGATAAAGAATATACATTTGAATATTTAAGGGATAATGAACAATTGCTAGTAGAATTGGTTCAGTGGTGTGAGTTAAACAAAAATGCAAATTTAAATACAACACAAATGAAAAACTGCCAAACTGCATATGACAGAAAATCAAGGTTGACTCAAAAATGGGGAAATGAGCCAAGTAAATGGGAAAAATTAGTCGAGAAATACGGAACTAAAAAACAATAAGCATAGTTTAAAGGATAAAAAATGGTAATAGCAGTCTGCAATGAAAAAGGTGGTAGCGGAAAAACAAATATTGCTATAAATTTAGCCATAAAATTAGGTCTTATGAAAGATGACACTCTTTTAGTAGATGCTGATCCTCAAAGAAGTATAGATGTTTTTACTGATATTAGAGCTGATGCAAATTTACCACTACTATTTAATGCTGTCTCAAAACTTGGATCATCGATGCTAAAAGAGATACAAAGCTTAAAGCAAAAGTATGATAGTGTAGTAATTGATACTGGTGGACGTGATAGCCAAGAAATGAGACAAGCGTTAGCGGTTTGCAATATTGCTATTATCCCAGTTATTCCGAGCGATCTTGATATTGCCGTTTTGAACAAAATGATACTAGTTTTTAATCAAGCGAAAATTTACAATCCGAATTCAAAAGCACTAATAGTTATCTCTAAAGCTTCACCAAATCCTTTTCTAGCTAAAAAGGTAGAAGCACTACGTGAATATATTAGCGAAAAGAAGTTAGAAGATATTTTTCTAGCAAATAGCATAATCTATGAACGTGAAGCATATAGAAATGCCTTTTCAGCAGGAATGGGTGTGAGCGAATATTGTAAAGATAACGAAAACGCAAAGCTTGATTTCGAAGGCTTCTTTAACGAACTTGTCAATTTTGCTAATAATTAAAAACAATATTATATTATTTTATAAAGTTTAAAATAATATAATATATTGAATTAAAAGGCTAAAATCAAAGGAAGAAAAAAATAATGGCATATATATCTGGCTGGGAAGCTTTAAATATACCTAGGCTTGATGGTTCAATCGCCGATTGGCATCCACTGCTTTATTTTGCCAATAAAAACAATATAAAAACTTATGAGAATAATGAAATTTTAGGTTCTTTGGGGATACAAAGGCGATATGTAAAGATGCTTGATAAAGAAGAGTATGTAGCAAATTATGCAAGAGCGATAGCTGATTTAGTCTATAAAGGCGAAACAGCTGGTCTCAAGAACTGCGTGCAAGATTACTTGGATGATAACGAGGAAAGCGAGCTTTTCAACTATTTAAAGCTTATAAATAAAAACAAAAAAGTTGATGATTTTATGAAATTTGAATTAACAAAGCTATATTTTAAGGATAAAAGATGCTAGAGCAATACCAAAAAGACAGAGTTAAACTTATAAAAGAAATTTTGCCATATCTTGGGGATACCTTTGTTTTAAAAGGTGGAACGGCACTTAGTTTATATTATGGGCTAAATAGATATTCAGAAGACATTGATTTGGATTGCACAACCAACAATATGAATTTTATAAACAAGCTAAAGCGCCATAAAGATTTTAGTAATTGGAATATAAATATTAAAAAAGATACCGACACTGTTTTTAGAGCAATGATAGATTATGGTGCAACTTCTCATTACGGCAGCTATCCATTAAAAATAGAAGTTAGTAGCAGAAACAAAGATCTACTGAGATCCAAGACTTTAAATTTTGAAAATATAAATGGTGTTAACGTCTATTGCGTGGATGAGCTTATAAAAATGAAAGGAGTTGCTTTTAGTGGCAGAGATAAAATTCGAGATTTTTATGATCTAGGATATCTACTACAAACTTATCCTGACAAATTTAGCAAAGAAAATCTTTTTGGGATACGAGAAAAGATCTTTTACTGTGGCGAGGATGAACTAAATTTACTTTTAAAAGATGAAAGTTTGCAACATAAACTTATATCACAAGACAAAATTCACATAACTGATACCTATACTCAAGATGTATTAAGGCGCATCAATACTCTGCTAGAGCCAGCAATACAAAGAGATACAACACAATCTCAAAAACAGCAAAATGATAGTTCAAAAGCTGTTCTGTCTAGACTTGGTATAGCATATGTCAAAAAAGTAGAAAGTGGAGTCATAAAAATAAAAGAAACCAAGAATACAAATGAAAAGGAAAGATAATGGGAATATTGGATAAGAAAAATGGATTTGCATTTGTAAACAATGCCAACATTGCAGCAAGCAGCAATGTGGAAGAATTTATAAACTCTGGTGCTGCAGATAGTAATGAAAAGAAAAAAAGCAATGCTGGACGCCCCAAAAAAACAGGTGAAAAACCGGTCTCGGTTGCAATATATCTTATGCCAAGCGAGAAAGAAAGACTAGAAAATGAAGCAAAAGCTCAGTTTATGAGCTTGTCTGGGTATCTAAAATTGAAGATTTTAGCATGACCACATGTAGGTTATGGCTATACCGTAAAGAAATAGAGATAATTAAAACAATCCCCAAAGACAACAAGCAGATGTGTCTATCTGTTAAAATCTTTTTTATTAAGACTATTAGTTTTTTTGCTATCAATATTTGTTGTATTTTCTACAACCTTTTGTCTGGCTTGTAAAATTTGAGCTTTGCTTGAGTCAGTTTTATTTTGTTTTAGATTAACATCTTTTGTTTGCGAGGATGGAGCAACAACTTTTGTGTTACTTCTGGAAAGAATTTTATATTCAGTCTTTTTCTTTTCAGCTTCACTAAGGGGAGTTAATTCAACTTCTCTCTTTCCTTCTACAGAACAATCCCACACATTCCTATAAAGAGTTTTTTCGCACCATTGTTTAGTTTTTTTATCATAAATTTTCTTTACAATCGGTTCCTGAGCAGTTACTGCAAACCTAGCATAATCTCCATTTGTAATATTATAATCTTCCATTAACTGCCTTAAATGCTTGCCCCAAAGAATAGTTTCTTTCCCTTTACTTGTCTCAAATTTAACATAATACGACTCTTCGGTATGCTCATCTAGTGAAAAATTATATTTTGCTTCACCATATCCAGTTATCTTATAATGATGTGGCTTGTGTCCATCCCAAACATCCGGGAATTTATTCTTAGAAAATTTCTTATTTTTATAAGAAAAATTTGTTGCTTTATATCCCAAATCGGTTAAATTTTTCGCAAACTCATCACGCATCATATCCAAATCAGCTGGGGAAATTTTAATTCTTTTTCCATTACAATCAACACTTTTTAAGTCCAAATGGCAATGAGGATTATCTGTGTCATTATGGACTGCTAATATAAAATGATTATTTACAAATCTTTCTTTAATGGTTTTTATTGCAGCATTTTTAATTTCCTCGACAGGGATATTATTTTCACCTTTCATAGAAAAAACCATATGCACTACCTCGTTTTTTTCTTTTAATTTTAGTTTTTCAACATCATGTTTATTGGGAATATCATAAACCCCATCTTGGAATGTTGCAGCTATTTCATTTATATCATTAATAAAAATTTCATTATCACTTTCTAAAGGATCATTAATAAAAACATCAAGTAAGCCGTCTCGGCTAATATATTTTATATGGCTTTTAAGTTGATTAAAATTTTGATCCTTGCCAGTAATTTTTATCAAGACTTGAGAATTATATCCACGTCTTTTAGTTAAAAGTTTAGTTGTATGCTCTCTTTCACTTTTAGTAAATTTTTGAGAAATAAAACCTTTGCTTAAAAGATACTTATTCCAAATCTTATCTTTAAAACTTTGTGGAGAAGCAAAATATTTTCTCTGTTTTTTCTCAAACTCGCTCCAGATTTTTTTAGCTTTTAAAAAATTTTCATCATCCAAATATGATTTTAATTTATGACTCATTTTAATTTAGCCTGTAAAAACATTTTTTGTTCTTTTATAAAATTGTCAGTCTCTTGAACTTGTTTATTTATTCTATTTATTAAATTATCAATAGCATCTTTTTCAAAAGAAGCAGAAGTATTTTGTTGAATTGCTTTTACAAAAATATTTAAATTTATACCAATGCGTTTAACCAAATAATTCATTTTTGCAAATTCATTTATTGTATCGTTACTTAAAATTTTATCATCGTAAAGGTGGCTCAAAACCAAAAATTTTGAAAACTTATTTACACTAGAAAAACCATTATCCTTTGCAAGTTGTTTTAATTTTTTAAATTCAACATCGGTAAAAAAATTTTTAACCTCTTTGATATTTTCTCTAGTAAGCTCAGACCTTTTTATTTTTAAAAGTGGATAATTTTCTTTTACGGCATCAATAATTTTACTATCTCTCTCTAAAAAGAACAAAAGTAAATTGATTGCTTCATTTAGTGATTTTACCCCCATTTTTTCTTTTAAGGTTTGTAAAAAAATTAAATTCTCAACATCTAATCTAAAAGTTTTTAATTCTTTAGCCATAATTCAAAAACCCTCCATTTCCTATTTACCAAAAATTTTGCAAAGCAAAAATTACAAGAGCCTCGCAGAGTATTTGCCTTTTTCTCAAATATTTTGTATTACAAAATAGGAGAAAAAGGCTATCCTGCAATCTACTATTTTATGTAACTTTTTTTTGCTTTTATTTCTTTATTCATTTTAGATTATAACACAGCTTTTATCAAAAAATACCAAGAATATGTTATAATAACAAAAAATATCAGACAGATAAAATAACCAATAAAAAGAAAAAGGTTATGCATGAATTTGATATTCTGTTTTTAAATATAAACGTCAAAAATTATCAAAACTTAAAAAGGAGCTATACAATGTCAAAACTTACAGCAGCAGAGAGACTTCTAAAAAATGAAGAACAACTTAAGAAACTTTCAGAGCAAAGAAAGCAATTATTAAATGCTATCAAAGAAGAAAATGAGCAAAAATTTAAGGATATAGGTATAAAGATCATAAAAGCAGTTGAAACAAATGAGCAGTTTAAAATTGATTTTTTAAACCTTATCAAAGAACACAATATAGGAATAGAGTTTTAAATTTTATTAATAAATAGCAAAACGCCATAAAAATTAATGAAATGAACTGCTAGAGACTAAAGGAATAAAGAATGATGTTAGAAACATTATCAACAAATTTCGTAAATTTTATAAATTATACGTTTTCAACCTTTTCGATTATGCTTTTGACGACTGGAATGTTTTTGTCATATCCATTTTTAAGAGGTGAAATCGAAGATGAGGAAAAAAATGAAAAAGAGGCAATGGCATTTACTATCGGCTTTGTCATAAGTATTTTTATAACTATGATATGTCTTTTAGTGATGATCATAACGCCTATTTATGCGATGCTTAATGGCATAAATATAATTGACTTTATAAAAGTCGCATTTAGTATCGTTGGTTACGCAAATGACAATGGGGATGAGGCTGATATTTTTTTAATGCTAATTATCCTTCTCGTTAATTTTTTAGTCATTGCTTGGATAGGTGGTTTAATAACCAAGTTTTGGGGAAATAAAATTTTTATAAAAAAATAGAATAAACTGTGATTGCAAATAAAGGAGCGAAAATATGAGAAATTTCAAAGAGCTAGAAAAATTTATAAAAGATGAAATTGCCGAAATAGAAGCCGACGAACGCTATCACTATGCAACTGCAAGTGTCTTGATAAATGCCCCTCTAGCACTTATTCAAACAGAGATGAAAGCTAAGATGAACGCCTACAAAGGTGTTCTTAAAAAGGTTAAAGAGCTTGAAGGAGTAAAAGATGAATGACATAAAATCAAGGTATGAGTTTTTAAAGATACCTTATGATGGTGACTTTGTATATGTTAAAAGGCACATGTTCGAAGAAGAGCTATGTGGTTCAAAAATACACTTTTTTGAACCTGGGTTTATATTTGATGGTTGTGAAAATAAAATACTAAGAAAGGATATCTTTTGGGAGGATACTTTTATAAGAGGTTATAAAACTAATGGTTTTTTATTTTCAAGTGAAGAAGAGTGGAAAGAGTATGCTAAAAAGAAATTTTTAGAGTTTAAAGATACTCTTTTGGTAGAACCTGATGAACATAGCGATGATGAAATTTGCGACTTAAATTTTCATTGGGGTAATTAAAGGTTTTGTATGCAAGCAAAGAAATCTTTAACAAAAAAAGAGATCGATCAATTTTGTAGAACCGTTATATATTTGTTGATTGATAGTTATGATGTGTTTGCTTTTAGTGAAACATTTGATTTGTCTGAGAAAGAAATTGATGCGATATTAGCAAAAATGAAGTTTTATGCAAGTAAATTTGAAACAGACCATATAATGTATGGTGATACAAACTTAATACTAAATTCTGTTAGAAAGAATATAGCCGACTTAAAAGCGGATGTTGAAAAGGCTGGATAGGAGCAAAATCTACTATTTATTTAAAACTATTTTTCCTTTCTTGGAAAATATGATTGTTCCATTGAAATCTTTAACTATATCGTTTAACTGCTGCAAGCTTACTGGATTAATAACTTCAATAGGGTATTGTCCAGTTTCTTGATATATCTTTTTAATTTCCAATATATCGATTGTTTTTTGAACAAGAAAAAACATTCCACAAACTGCAAGACAAGAATGAGCAATAGATAAAAGAGTTGAGCATATTTTATAAAAATATCTAGTTATAATCATTTTTGAATAACCTTCTTGATTTATTCTTTACTTGTATCAAAATAACCCAAAGTAAGTAAGGTTAAAAACGATACTATTACGACCATTAGAAAACCAATAAAAAAGATATCAACTATCATTCGTTAGCCATCACTTCTTAAAACTATTTTTAATTCATTGATAGTCTTAATCTTTAATAAAATATTTAATAGTTCATCACCACCAAAAAACGTCGGATACGAATTTTCCTTATCATAGTCCTTTATACATTGTTTTAACTCATTTACGAGCGGATCAAGATCATTATTTATTATTTTAATATCTACACAATAGCTTCCTACAGATGCTCGTATTGTTGAATACCCATGTTGATCAACATTAGATATGGGCTCAATATTAACAGGAATGGCGGTTAAAAACTTTAAATTGCTCTTGTTTATAGAGAGTTGGTTGCTATTGGCTACTTTTGCGCTTTCAAAATCATTGGTTGATACTTCAATTTTATGAACGTCGAAATTTACTTGTTCTGATTTTGGTGTTTTATTCATTATTCTGCTCACAAATACCTTTTTATTACAATTTTGATATCCTCTTAATCGTTTAATATCAAAAAGTTTTCCATCAAATTTGTCAAATAATTTCCAAAGCGTATTACGTCCAACCGTTTCATAGTAGTTTTTATTTGCAAGTTTTTGTATGGCTATTGCAAGATCGCTTTGACAAATTTCACCTTTTTGATCAATAATTTCTTGTGCCAGTTGTAAAGATATCTTTTCTTTGTCACTTAGCCCAATAAAATCATCTTCAATAAATTTTAGATCTAATTCCCTGGTATCGATTAAAGCAACCATCTCTTTTGTGTGGCTTCTCTTTTTCTTTGGTTTTAAGCTAACAATCATTTCACTGTCGTTGATAGAAATCGAGCTGTCACTTTCGTTTTGTAAATAGTAAGCTTCATCTACACTATCCATAAAGGCTGTAGCGCCTTTATAATTCTCATCGTTTTTATCCATTCCCTGCTTAGGTTGGTGGTGGAGGAATATAATGGTAGCACCCTTGTCTCTCAATCCTTGCAGGTCTGCCATAAATCTTGTTATATTATCATCTTTACTTAGACTACCTTTTATAAAATTTCTAATACTATCTATAATAATAAGTCGATTTTTTATTTCACCTACTTTAAATTCTCTGTTTAACTTTTTAAATATAGTAAATCTATGCGAGCTGTTAGAGAGAATATATTTTATTTTTCCATTGCTATTATCCATAATTTTATCGACTTGCCTACTCTGTAATATATCAATGCCGTTATCAGCATCCATATAAACAATTTCATCTAGATTAACATTGTTTTTCACTAAGTAATTACAAAGATGGATAGCAAACATGCTCTTGCCTGCACCAGCACCAGCATATACCATATTTAAGCTCTGTTTTGAAAGGAAATTCGGTATCAGCCATTCAAAATTAGCATTTTCAATATCCAAAGCAGTGAATTCCTTGACATTTATGATTTTATTTGATAGAATATCAGTGCTTTTGTGGGTTGTGCTATGGTGGTGGTTCCGCTTCATATCACAACCTTTTTTCTTTTACTGCAAATCATTATCTTCTTTCCTGTTCTATTAACCATTCTTTTACACTCTCCAGTCTATATAATATTCTTTTACCTATTCTTATATATGGTAAAGGAGGTATCTTTGCTTTACGTTTCTCAGTATAATTTACACTAAATCTAAGCCTAGTTTGTTTATCTATGCTTATTCCAAATAATTCTTCGAACTGCTCTGGAGTAATAAATTCATTCTTTTTTTCTATTTTTTCATCTACTACATCAATCATAAAAAGACAACCTCCTAAAAAATCTAATATCATTTTATATCTCAAAACCTTATACTACTCTTAATACATTAACAAATAATTTTAGATTTGCTAAAATAAATAAAAAAAGGAAATTTATGAAAACAAATGGATGCGGCGACAAACTAAGAAGATTACGCAATGCCTATGGACTTACTCAGAGTGAGTTTGGTGATAAGATCGGAATAAGTAGAGTTAGGGTAAATTCTTATGAAAATAATATAAACCCACTTCCTATACAAGTCAAATACAAAATTGCTGAAGCTACTGGTTTTGGAATTGACTACTTTGATACAGATATTGATATAGCTACTGCAATCAGCAAATATAATATTGAAACCGACAATGGCAAGCTTCAAATAAGAGCTAATTCTGAAAGTATTTGCACAATTTATGATGATCTATATGATTTTGCAAACCAAAAAGAAAGCATTGATCCTTACTTACAAAGTATTAAAATTCTTTCAAAACTGTTTAATCTATCAAAGCCATATGACTATAATTTTATTACCGTAACAAACAATAAGGCAGCACCATTCGCAACAGATGGAGATATTTTAATTATTGTAAGAGATAACATCCCAAGAGATAATACCCTCTTAGTTTTAAGAGTTAATAATGAGGTATTAATTAAGTATTGCCGTATAAACCCTTTTAATCAAAACCTTAAGTTTTTTTCAAGCAAAGATGATTTCTCCAATATTGAACTTTCTCAAAATGAACTTAATAAAATAGAAATTTTAGGATACGTCATAAACATTTTTAAGAACTATCAACCTAAATATATTGAAGAGTGATTTTAAAAATTTATTTTCTCTTTATTTGTCTGGGGTTTGGGGGCTTGCCCCCATGTTTTAAATAAAAGTCCAAATTTTGCTAAAGCAAAATTTGGTTTACCTATTGTCTATTGTTTTTAGCTCTTTTTTCAAAAAGACAATAGTATCCCTTCCTTTATACTTTCGTAAGTGTAATATATTTTTTAGCAATAATAAACAACTAATTATAAGTCTTATATAATTAATG
>NZ_CABPVS010000013.1 GCF_902460845.1 Campylobacter concisus
AAACTATACAAATTTACCATATAAAAAGTTTGTAAAAAAGAATGTATCAGAACTTATAAAAAATATTTTAAGTGAATCTTCGAATGTTTCATCTTGCCTTCAAAATTTACTAATAATTTTTAGCGAATTTTTTACAATATTGTTTTTATATATTCTTCTTCTTATTGTTGATATTAAAATAACATTGGTTCTTACCTTATTTCTAGGTATTAAAGTTTTTTTTATAATATTTTCAATAAAGAATAAAATAAAAAGTGAAGGTGTAAAAAGATCTGCGATGGAGTCAAAGTTCTATAGAATATTAAATGAAACATTTGGAAATTTTAAAATGATAAAATTGATCCAAAATGAAGAAAAACTGTATAATGAGTTCTCAAATGCAAGTTATGGATATGCTAGAGCGAATATAATAAATGCTACATTAAATCAACTTCCTAAACTCTCACTTGAAACAATTGGCTTTGGAGTCCTTGTGGGTATTGTAGTTTATGTACTTTTTAAGTATAAAGATGCAAGCTTTGTTTTACCAATAGTTTCTATGTATGCTTTGGCTTTATATAGAATTCTTCCTGCTCTAAACAGAATACTTTCAGGCTATAACATAATTTTATTTTTCTCCAAATCTCTTGATATTATGTATAGAGAACTTAACTATATATTGCCAAAAGAAGGAATGGATCTAATAAATTTTAATGAAAAAATAGAGTTAAAAAATATATACTTTGAATATACGAAGAATAAAAAAGTTCTTGAAAATATAAGTTTGATTATAAATAAAGGCGATAAAATTGCTTTTATTGGAGAAAGTGGAAGTGGCAAATCTACATTGGTTGATTTGATTATAGGATTATATAAGCCACTAAAAGGCGAAATATTTGTAGATGGTGAAAAATTAACAATTTCAAATATAAAATCTTATAGGTCAAAAGTAGGTTATATACCACAATCAATATATCTTTTCGACGGTACTGTCGGAGAAAATGTGGCTTTTGGTTATGAATATGACAAAGAAAAAATTATAGAAGTTTTAAAAAAAGCTAATATCTATGATTTTTTATCTTCAAAAGAAGGAGTTGATACTTTAGTCGGAGATGGCGGAATTCAGCTGAGCGGTGGTCAAAAGCAAAGAATAGGAATAGCTAGAGCTTTATATAGTGATCCTGAAATTTTAGTTTTAGATGAAGCAACGAGTGCTTTAGATAGTGAAACGGAGGCTAAAATAATGGATGAAATATATAAAGTAGGTAGTGATAAAACATTATTAATAATTGCACATCGATTAAGCACAATTGAGAAATGTAATAAGGTAATAAAATTAAATTGAGTAAAATAATTTAACTGGCAGAATATAAATAGATCCAATTTTTATAGTATATTTGTTAGCGAAGGGAGTATTAATTGTATAGTTTAGAAAAAAAACTTTATGAGCAGCTTTGCTTTTTGAGAGATGCATACGACTTACAAGGTATAAAAGCAGAGTTTGAAGCAGAAGGATCTTCTTTTAGAGATTTGATGAGACTAAGAAGACTAACTTCTAAGGCAGGAGTTAAACTATATTTAAAAATAGGCGGTGTAGAAGCTATAAGGGATATAAAAGATGCCATTGAGATTGATGTGGATGGATTGATAGCCCCAATGGTGGAGAGTAAATTTGGTGCCAAAAAATTTTATGATAGTATTTTAAATATTTATGGTGGGCATGAAATTCATACTACATTAAATATAGAAACAAAAAGCGCAATAGAAAATTTTGATGAAATTTTAGAGTATGCAAATGGCAAATTCAATAACATAACTATTGGTAGGAGCGATTTAACTGCATCATATTTTGATGAAAATATCAAGCCAGATAGTGACTTTACTTTTGAACTTTTAAAAAAAGTTGCTCTTAAAATGGATACCACAGATATGACTTTTACGGTTGGCGGTAGTGTTTCTGCTAGAACAATAGAAATTTTAGATCAAAAATATCAAAAACTAAAAAAATTGATATATAAACTTGAAACTAGGAAAGTTATACTACCAACAAAAATATTCATAGAAAAAGAAAATGCAATAAAAGAAGCTTTGAAATTTGAAGAGTTATATATATTATCAAAAAAAGAATTTAGTGATATGCAGATTGGATCAGAACTATCAAGACTAACAGAGCTAAAAAGGAGATTGCAATGAACAATTTTGCAGTAATAATACCAGCACAAGAAAAGAATAGATATCACGAGTTAGGTGATATAGCACCTTTTGGGGATACTACACTTTTGGAATGGAAAATAGCACAATGTAAAGAATTTATAAGATCGTCTCAAATTTATATAAACTCTGAGAGTAAAAATATTGAAGAGATAGCAATAAGGTCAAATGTAAATTTTATTGAAAGGGAGCCAAGGTTAAATTATATAGATATGGTTATGAGATCTATATATAAAGTCAAGGAAGATAATATTATATGGATAAATTGCACTACTCCTTTTTTAAATAGCAAAAGCTACAAAACAATGGCAAATGTTTTTTTGGATAATAAGATAGATTCATTAATTGCGGTTCACAAAAAAAAGGACTACATTTTTTTTCAAGATAGGAGGCTAAATTTTACAGGCAACTTAATGTCTAGAAATGAAATAGAGCCAGTTTATATATTAACGAATGGTTGCTATATAATTAAAAAAGAAATCGCTTTAAATAGTAGAAGCTTATTTACGGAAAGTCCGTATTTTTTTGAAATAGATTCATTTGAGTCTATTGAAATAAATAATATAGAAGACTATGCTTTTGCCAAAGAGTTAATCAATATGTATTTTAAAAAGGAACTAATGTAATGAAAAAAAAGATAGTAGCGATTGTCCCGGTTAGAAAAGGCTCTCAGAGAGTTGTATCAAAAAATACTAGAGATTTTGCAGAAACCAACCTACTTAAATTAAAGTTAGATATTTTAAGACAACTTAAAGGGATTGATGAGATTATTGTTTCAACTGATTGTGAGAAGTGTACTAGAATAGCGCAAGAAAATAATATTAAAGTTCACATTAGAGATAATTTTCATTCTGGTTCTACTGTAACAAATGATGAGCACTGGTATCATATTGCAGATATTACACCAGGGGATATAGTGTTTATGGCCCAGGTCACAAGTCCTATGGTTAAAGTTTCTACTTACCAAAAGGCAATAAATAAAATTATAGAAGATGAAAGTATAGATAGTATAGTTTCAGTTTCTGAAGAAAAAAAATTTTTATGGAAAGATAATAAACCGATTAATTACGATATTAATAGAACACCAAAAAGTCAAGATTTACCTAATATATTTTCATTAAATTTTGCTATCTCAATTATAGATAAAGATGTGATGATGAAAAAAAGAAATGTTGTTGGCGATAGGCCGTATTTTCTATACCTTAATAAGATAGAATCTGTTGATATAGATGATATTTTCGATTTTGAATTTGCAGAGTTTTTGTATAAAAAGTATACAAAAGAATGGTTATTAACTAATTAATTAAATATAGGAAAGAGTGTCATGAAAATTTGCTTAGTTACAGGGGTAGCTGGTTTTATTGGTTCGGCCGTTGCGAAGAGACTATTGGAAATGGGCTATAGAGTAATTGGAATAGATAATTTATCAACTGGTATATTGGAGCAAGTACCTGAAAATGTTGAATTTTATAAAATGGCTACACATGAAGGTCAAATGATAGAATTATTAAATAGCTATAAATTTAATGCAATATTTCATATAGCTGGTCAGAGTGGGGGCGAACCAAGCTATTCTAACCCTGTTTATGATCTGCAAGCAAATACGCAATCTACATTACTTTTATTAAAATATGCAGTTGATAGTGGTTGTAAAAAATTTATTTATGCTAGTACAGTATCCGTTTATGGTGAGCCTAGGTATAATTTAGAAATATCCGAAGATGCATTAACATTACCAAAATCATTTTATGGTGTTGGTAAGCTTGCAAGTGAAAACTATCTTAGAATTTATTCAAATCAGTTTGGATTAGATACTGTAGCATTAAGATTATTTAATATATATGGTCCAGGATAAAATCTTGATAATCTTTATCAGGGTATGACAAGTATTTTTTTGTCTCAAGCTATTAGAAATAAGCATATTCATGTTAGAGGTCCAAAAGATAGATTTAGAGATTTAGTTTATATTGATGATACAGTTGATGCTTTTGTTAAAATGATGGATTCTAGAATAAAGGGCTTTAATATCTATAATGTTGCCACATCAAAAAAGACTAGCGTTGAAGAAATTGTAAATGAGATAAGAATTAATTTGCCATTTGATATAACTGTCAAATATGAGGGAACAACACCAGGAGATGTTTTTGGCTATACAGGAAGCAATAAAAAGATTATGAATGATATAAATTGGATACCACTAACTAGTGTAAAACAAGGTATAAAGACTATGACTAAATGGGCCTTGAATCTTAATAAAGAAAGTAAAAGTTATAGCAAGATTGAGAAAGATTAGATAACAATAAAGAAATGGTCTGAAATTATAAAACATAGTCTTAGATTATTTTAAAATTTATAATAGTAATTAGGAAAGATTTTTGACTAAAGTAGTATTTTGGGATTTTGATGGAGTCATATTAAACAGCTTGCCAGTAAGAGACTATGGATTTAGAAAAATATTTGAGG
>NZ_CABPVS010000014.1 GCF_902460845.1 Campylobacter concisus
CGATAAAAACAGCCATCTGCTTTTTGGACTTTAAGCTTTAAATAAGTATTGATGAAGTGATGTTTAACCCCTTTGTGTGGGAGTTTGACGCATTGTTGAGTAAATTTATTTTTACAAATTGTCCGAAATTTTATGAGCCGTAATCGAATGCAAGCCATCTGCTTTTTGGACTTTAAGCTTTAAATAAGTATTGATGAAGTGATGTTTAACCCCTTTGTGTGGGAGTTTGACGCATTGTTGAGTAAATTTATTTTTACAAATTGTCCGAAATTTTATGGCAGGCGACCTGCACTAGAGTGCTGGAACGCCAGAGCCGAGCCTAGGTCTCGGCTCTTTATGGTATTAAGCGGGGATACCCCGCAACGCCCCGCAATATAGTAGCATCGCTAAAAGCGATGTGTAAATTTAAAAAGGGGGAAGAAAAAAGCATAATGTAACTTAAAAAATGCTTAAATATTATGCTTATATTTTGATTATTTTATTTTATAAGTTATTTTTTTACTACTGAATATTTTAATTATATAATATTTTATTATTTATAGTTTTATTATTTATTAAGTTTATTTTGGATATAATCTTATTATAAAAAGAAAGGATAAGAGATGAAAGCAAACAGCATAATTAACCTACTTAGTCAATACGGAAAGATAAATGGCGATGAAAAGCATATATCGATGCAAAGAAATGGTGTGGTATACGAAGCCATGTTAAACGATACGAACACAACTAACGTAGTTTATGTGACCTACAATAAAGGTGAAAAGACCGAGTTTACATCATTTTATGAGTCACTAAGAGCCATAAAAGATGTTATAGAGCAAAATATAAGAGAAAATAGATAAGGAGTAGAAGATGAGAGAGATATTTATGAGCTATTGCAGGCATGAAATGACGCTAAAGGCGTTAAAAGAATGCAAGTGGTTAGGGGATTTGGATGATGAAAGCGAAGAAGTCATAGCCGAATGTGCTAGGCTTCAAAAGTACATAATTGAGCTAGCAGACGAGTTTGGTTGCGAAATTACAAATAAAGAAGATGTAATTAAGAGCATAGAAGACGAAAAGTCAAATTTACTAGCAAACTTAAATAATTAAGGAGTCTAAAATGCAAAAATTTAAATCAAATGACAGAATAGTCCTAAAAAAGGACATGGATAGATCACTTGATAGAACCGAGTCTATCTATAGAGTAGTAAATTTTTATAAATCAAGAGATGGTGAATATTACTATGAGATGGAATTAGCCGAACCAGCAAGCGATTATCTCAATAACATGGCACTAAATCAGGAGTATGTGGAAAAAAACTACATCAATATGGATGAAGTGTATTGGTATTTTGAGAAAAAAGATATTGAAGGTGGCTGGATCAAATATGATGATCGCAGGCATACATACAAGGAAATAAGAGAAACCTTGGCTAAAAGTGGGTTTCTAGAGAATGTGTATCCGATTTATGCAATAGGTTTTAAATTGCCATAAAAGGGACAAGCATGAATAGAGATTATAATAAATTTGAGAGAGCAAATGAAATAATGAATGAGCTAATTAAAGCTCCGCTCCCACTAGAGTCAAGAGAGCTTGCAAACATAAGTGATAGAGAGCTCTCGTTTTTAAAAAGCAGTGTTAGGCTAATGGTTGAATACTTAGACTCCCTTGGGTGCATGATATGGCACGACGACGAAGTAGTGTGTCAGATCGACGAAGAAGAGCAAAGAAGAGCCAGAGTATGATAAAGCTGGTCGAGAAACCAAATAGCCTTATAACGTAAAATTTTATACAATATGTTATAATTTTTCTTAAAAAAAGGATTTACAATGAAAGTAAATAAGGTTTTGATAATTACAGCAATAGCTGGATTGTTTTTTAGTGGATGTGCAGAGTTTCAACTGCCAAAGGTACAAAAACAAAAGCACGAGTTGAGTGACGAAGAATGTGAAATCATTTTAAAGAAATACAGAAATACCGAACCAAGCACATCAGACGCATATAATAAATTGAAGTATGACGCATATGAATGTAATACTAGGTATAAATCACCTATAGTTATTCCAGACTTTGAAAAATAGAGAGCAAACACATGAAAACTATAACTATTACAGGCGAAAATTTAAACCAACAAATTATCCAAGCTATAAAAAACGCTGTCGCCAAAGCCAGCAATCCAACATATACGATAAAGTATATCAACACATCGAAAAATAAGATCGACAGCGAAGCCTTGCAAGACATTGAAGATGCAAAGCTTGGAGCAAAGCTTTATTCTGAATATTTGGCTAGCGGAAGCAAATCAACCTCATGGGCTGATATAAAGAAAGAAAATGGCTTATAAGATACGATTTAGCGATTATGCTAAAGAGAAGTTTAATGAACTTGACGGCTCAATCAAAAAACCAATTCAAAAGTTTCTTGATCGACTCGAGGAAAGTGATGATCCACGCAGTAGCGGAAAAGGATTAACTGAGAATTTGAGTGGATTATGGAGATATAGAGTAAAAAACTATCGCTTGATATGTTTTATACAAGATGAAGAGCTTATAGTACTTTTTCTCGACATAAGTAAAAGAGATGAAGTTTATACCGATAGGAATGTAAAAAGTATTTTAAAGAACGTGCCAACAAAATAACACATTTTTTTAATATTTACTATCTTAATTTTTATAAAAAATTACTTTTTTTACTATTCTTAACTTTTATTAATTTTAATTATATGTAGTTTTTTTGTTATATATTTTATTATTTTTTTAGCAAACTATCAAACAACAATCAAAGAAATTTTAAAATAGTAGATAATAGCATTTATCTACTACGATCGTTATTTTTTTCATTTTGAGTTTTATCGTACGAAGAGTAAGAATTTAAGCCCATAGTCTCACGTTCCGCCAAAACATCCTTATAAAGCCTACGCTCATTTTTGATCCTGATAAGTCGTTCGTTAGCCGTAGTATCAAGCATAGATACACCTTTAAAATACTCTTTTAAAAGAAAATCGTCCTTACTAATTTTTTCAGATTTTAATAGCTTATTTTCAATATATGAAAAGCGTTTTTTGCAAATGTCGGCTATAAAATCTTTATTATCATCTAGTCGCTTTTTAAATTCATTTTTCTCAGTATCGCCAAGCTCGGAGTGATGTAAAATATAAAGGCTTTGATCTAAAATTTCAAGTTTTTTATTAAGTTTAAAAAGACTTTCATTGCGACCCAAAAGACGTGTAGCAACTAAGCTATCATCAAAGTATTTTTTAGCATTATCATCACGCCCACGAAGCACAGCAATAGATCGTTTTACCTTTTTAGAAAATAACCAGTCGGCTTTACTAGAGCCTTTGCCGTGCGGATAAATTTTGTTAAAGTTATAACTAAAATTTTCAAGTAATTTAAGGGTATCAGATTGATCCTTGTAGTGAGCCAAATGCATATCATTGATCTGAGTAGCCTTATATGAAAGACTATCAAGCTTTTTAATCTCTTTTATTAAATCCTTGCGTTTTTGAAGTAATATTTTATTATTCTCCTTTAGCTCCTTGCCCAGCTTAAAACGTTTTTTGCCCTTTTTCTGAACGTAGAGTAAAAATTGCCTAGTCAGCTCATCATTAGCTTTTTTTAGTAAATCAATCTCATCATTCATAGTCTTTATACGGCTGGAAGTTGCATTATATTCTATCTTATTTTTTTCTTGCATTTGCTCGTAAAATTCTAGTGTTTTATCCTTTGCCGTATAGCTATCCTGCTCAAGATTGATACTAGATTTTATTTTAGAAAATTCTTTTTTTAAATCCTTATGCATAGCGTTTTTATTTTCGTATTTTAACCCTCTTGCACCAAGTGAATAGGCAAAATCAGTGCGAACTTCGTCGAAGAAATCTTTAATCTCGTCACGAGTATCAAAATGAATTTTACGCCTAGTCATATCATTACGCTTGTTAAGAACTACATGCACGTGTGGGTTGTTTTGATGTGTGTGAAGCACCAAAGCATACTTATGCCCCATAAAATTTCTACTTAGAATTTCACTAACACTATCAACTAGAGCGTTTAGTGTTTTTTCATCATTGCATGGCTCATTGATTGAAAAAATAAGATGCCAAGCGTCTTTTGAATTTTTATTTGTGCCAAAATCCTTACTCCAATTTTTCATAATTTCGTCACTGCTTACTCTCTCCCCTTTTTCATTGATGGCAGAGCCATCAATTGAGTTATTGAGAGTGTAGTCAATACATCTTTTAATACTTTCACGTGGTAAATTTGAAATCATCTTCACAACAGATTGTTTTGTATTTTTTGAGAAAGAATTTTTAATCAATGAAATATGGCTCGAGCCAAAAGATATATTTTTGTGCTCATTTGATGAATTTTTTGTTCGCCCAGCTCTGATAGTTTTTAAAAATTCATCCCATTGTGCTTCTGTTCTAGCCAAAATAAAAACTCCAACTATTTAAAAGATTTGTAATGATGTTAGTGTAAGTAAAGTTAAAAAAATATAATGCGAGAAGATAGGCAGGATAACCCCTTTTATATATCACTTTTTACACTAAACGCCGATATTATCGGCTTTATAGTGTGATTTTTATTCTTTTTACAAAAGAATAAAAATAAAAATAAA
>NZ_CABPVS010000015.1 GCF_902460845.1 Campylobacter concisus
GGCAGCTTTGCCCCTAAAATTTATGCTAACTCACTATAAATTTTCTTTCTGAAATCTAAAAAGTCCTGTTATAAAAACTGATACGCTAGCAAATGGCTTTAAATTTTCAAAAATAGAATAAGTAGAAGCTTAAAAATTTTTTAAAGTTATTTTATTGTTGTTTTGAGTTTTTAAATTTTTTATTGTTTTGTAGTTTGAAAAAATTTAAGAAAGGAATTAGCGTTTAAATTGATTTTAAAGGGGTGTGTTGGCTTTTAAAAAATAATTTAAAGAAAGGATAGCATTAAACACTTATTTTTGATTGTAGAGCATTTAAAGATTGATTGTGGCTTTTATTAAATTTAGCTTAAAAATAGTTGTTTTATATATCACTTTTTAAAAGTTAGTTGAATTTAATAAAGGGTAAAATTAATTAAATAATCTATCGTTTAAGGAAAGAAAATGGCAGAAGAGCTAACTCAAGATCAATTGGCTGAATGGAGTTATTTGAAAGAGCAAGAAATGGTGATGCCATCCGAAGAATTAAAACAAAGCAGTGTAAAAGAGCAGGTGCTAACATGTAAAGAAGCTATCGATAACACAGGAATTTTTAAAAGCAATGAAACAGGTGCAGTAGCATGTGCCAGAGAATTTTATACAGCTTATGGTAGCAACGACGATAATGAAGTAAGAGAAGCTATTAACAATATCTATAAAACAGACATAAGTGCAGAAGATCTCAACAAAATTAAAACACTCACGATAAGAGAAATGGATATGGATTTAAAAGAGAACTTCGACAATGAAAAAGAATACACAATCCAAGATATAAATCGTAAATTTATTTTTGAAACAGCAGAATTAAAATTAAATAAGAATTTGAATGAAGCCGTTAATACCCTAGAAGAAAAAGAAAAGATAGATGAGCAGATCAAGGCAAAAGAAGCTGAGTTTAATGAATTTAAAAGCCCAAAAGAAAAGAGAGACTTTGTAAGCGATAAGCTAAATGAAATAGATGGCAATGACACCCTAAAAAGTAGCCTTGAAATTTTAAAAGAAAAAGAAAAGATAGATGAGCAGATCAAGGCAAAAGAAGCTGAGCTAGAGAATAAAAATGAAGCCAAGCAGGATGTCACAATTACAACACACTCACAAGAAAGAGAAGCAGAACAAGAAGACTGGAGCAGAAAAGCTGATGAGCTAGAAAACCAGCACGAAAAAGAGCTTGAAAAATTAAGAGATGAACAATCTAGGCTTGAAGCAAATTTTCAAAAATCAATCGACAATCTGATGAATAGTGGCGATATAAAAGACATAATGACTGCTCTGCAGGAGATGGATAGAAGCTTAGAAATGATGATGCGACAGGGCAAAGAAGAAAGCGAAACAAAAGAACGCCAGCGACAAGAAAAGCTAGAGCTAGCCTTTGATAGTCCCAAATTTAAAGATGCAGTGGGAGATCTGGTTAAAGAAGTTTATAAGCAACGCAAAGAAGTCAAGGGCGGTTTAAAAGAATTAGAGAACGAGCATGCAAACTACGCAAAACTAAAAACAACGTATGAAAAAGAAATTAAAAAAGGGCTTGATGTAAAAGGATACGAAAAATTAAATAAAATGTTGAATGAAATAGAGAAAGAAACGCCAAATTTTAAAAATAGTTATCCTAAATTTTATAAAAAAGTTAATGATAGTTTAGCGCAGAGCAAAGAAAAAATACTAAATAAGACAAAAGAGAAAAACCAAGAACAAAGCAGGAGCTTATAAAAAATTAGTAGAAAAGGGAAAAAATAATGAAAAGAATGATTATATCAGTTGCCGTAGCATCCTCACTATTTTTAAGTAGTGTTAATGCTAGCGGTATACCAACTATTGACGTAGCCGCGATAGCCCAACAAGTTATGGGATACACCCAAACACTGAAAGACTATGCAGAACAGATCAAACAATATGAGCAAATGGTTAAAGATACACTAAATTTCGAGAAACAAATGCAAGAGCTTGGTGTAGATATGAACAGCGTTTATGAGATATTAGGCGATGCACAAAGTTTAATAGCGCAAATGCAAAGCATATACGAAGATGTAAAAAATTTGCCAAAAGACATAATGGGGGATATAGCAAGAGTTAAGACAGCCTGCTCATTCTTAGAACAAAACAGCCAATTTTTTAGTCACTCAGTAAAAGCATCAGGCAATAAACTAGCAAATAAGCTAAATAGATGTACATTTGCACTACGTGATGGAGCAAATATAAGCAAGAGCATAGAAGAATTAACTCAAAAAATGAATAAGGCAGTTGACCCAATAGAACGAGCAAACTATCAGGCACAGATCAGTAATATTAAAAATGCGGAAAGGTTTTTGCAAGAGAGGGATAATATAGAGAAAACAAACAATTTATTAGCATTTGAAGACACATTTCATAATGGTGATAAAACGAAAGAGTATACAAGAGATAGAATGAGAGATGATTTAAAACAGCTATCCAAACAATTAAATAAGGCTAATAATCAAAAGCAGGCTCAAGCATTAACGAATACTATACTGCTTAAAATTTTAGAAAATATGCAACAGCAATATGAGCTAAATATCAATTACACCAGCGCAATGGCATCGAGCAGACAAGCCATGAAAGACGATAGTGCTAGAGATTTAACACCAGATAGCTTTAACCAAAAAGTTGTTGAATATAAGCGAAATGATGCAATATTTGACCCAGAAACAAAACAAATGCCAAAAGATGAGCTAGGGCTTCCAAAATTTGTATTTTTTAAATAAGGAGTAGAAATGAAAAAAATAGTTTTAAGTATTGTTGCCATAACAATGTTTGCAGGTAGTGCAGTAGCACAGGAAATAACAGGAGATGCAAAGCTGGCATGCGAAGCATTATTGTGCTTATCAAGCCCAACAAGACCGAGCGAATGTGCTCCAGCACTTAAAAAATATTTTTCAATAACAGACAAAAAACCACACAAACAAGCAAAGAAGCGTGAGAACTTTTTAAAATTATGTCCTAAACAATGAACAAAGAAAATTTAATCGAACTCCCACTAGATGAAATTTTAAAGAATAATGGCTACTTTGAAAAACGAGAGAAAAGTAGCCAAAATTACAAGACACTCACAAACAACAACTCCGATACAATTATCATAACGAGAAAAAGCAACGGACACTATTTATACTTTAACCCAAGCGATGATAATGATAGAGGAAATATTTATAATTTCGCCAAGAATCGTGGCGTTTCAATAAAAGATTTAATAGACGAAAATATAATAAACGATGTAAAGACATTAAAAAACAATACTAAAGAAATAATAAAACAAAAAGAAAATGATAGTATTATAGTAGAAAAATTTAAAAAATTAAATAAGATAGATGAAAACTCGTTTTTGACTAGCAAAAGAAAAATTAAAAGCGATATCCTGATAAAATTTAGTAGCCTCAAGCAGGATGAAAAATTTAAGAATGCAATAGTGCCAACATATACATTAAGTGTATTAGAACTAAGCAGTGGCAAAAGAGAATTTCTAAAGCAGACAGGGTATATAAGCTACTTATCAAAGCCTTTAACGCAGGATCAGCAAGGAAAGGCATATGCTAAGCCGATAAAACAGCTCTGTAATGGAATAAAGGGGCTTGAAATACTCAAGGCAGACGAAGCACACAAGAATCCAAAGGATTTTAAAAATATTGTAATCTGTGAGAGCATGATAGATACATTATCATATTGTGAAATGAAAGACGTAAATTTAAAAGAAACACTCCTATGCTCAACAAATGGTCAAATATCGGCAACGCAAAAGGAAGTCATAAAAGCATTGACAAAGCTGGCACCAAATGCAGGAGTTGTACTAGGATTTGATAATGACGAACGTGGTAAAGAATTTACAAAAGCAATACTAGAAATAGTACCAAATGCGAGATCGGCCAAACCAATCCTAAAGGACTTTAATGATGATTTGGTAGCAGGCACGGCATTAGGTATAAGTAGTAATAAAATTAATCTCGACAGCATAACAAAGCCTTTAAAGGAGTTTTCTCGGCAAGTTGAGTATTTGTCAAAGAAATACGACTTTCTCGAGCCAGATGCTAAGAAAAGTAGAATAAAAGACCTATACGCCCTTGATGTTGAAAAATTTAGAGAAATAGAACCAAAGATCAAGACATTACAGGGAATGAGAGAAAGCTATAAGCGACTTAACTTGATAAACACAAAAATTGAAAAAGACTACGAAAGATCATCTAAGACACGATAAAAACAGCCATCTGCTTTTTGGACTTTAAGCTTTAAATAAGTATTGATGAAGTGATGTTTAACCCCTTTGTGTGGGAGTTTGACGCATTGTTGAGTAAATTTATTTTTACAAATTGTCCGAAATTTTATGAGCCGTAATCGAATGCAAGCCATCTGCTTTTTGGACTTTAAGCTTTAAATAAGTATTGATGAAGTGATGTTT
>NZ_CABPVS010000016.1 GCF_902460845.1 Campylobacter concisus
TATATATTTAATCAAAAATTTGTTGATGAGATAGAGAGAAGAGAAGCTGAAAGAAAAGAGTTAAGTAAAAAAATGAAAGGTAGAGATTTGGGTGATGGGCTTTACGCTATTGATCCAAAGCCTATTAATGAAAAACTTCCACGAATTCTCTCAAATGGTAAAAGATACTATACTCGCTGGATAGATTATGAGAACCAAACTGGTAAAGAGGCCAAAGTACCAGAAGTTTATATAAATAAGATAAAAGAATTTATTGGAGATGATTTTAGCAAACAAAGACCAGAATTACTAATGCTTTATCTATATGAAGACAAAGATATGGCTATACCTGTAACTGTAAGAGTATCTTATACATATGTAAATACCAGCTATGGCTTATATGGTGACGAAGGAAGGGGTTTTAAATTAAGTAAACAAAATTTTGTAACAAGAACTAGTAAAGATAGATTCATTCTAATAAACAACAAATTTATAAAAGCAAACAAGGACAAGTAAGTGCAAACTAAAATTTCAAACATAAAAGGATAATCAATGAAATTTCTAGCTATAACACTCTTACTTCTAACAAGTATATTCTTAATAGCTTGCTCAGCTAATCAAGCAAATAAAAAGATAAGTAACTCTGAACTAGAAAACTTAGCTAAACAATATGGTGGAGTGTATATATTTAATCAAAAATTTGTTGATGAGATAGAGAGAAGAGAAAAAGAAAGAGAAGAGCTAACCAAAAATTTAGGTGATAAAATAAGATCAAATCCTAGAAAGATAAAACAAGGTGATAAATTTATAACGATATATGATGTAGACATGACCTTGGTAAATCAAAAATTCCCTCAAACCCTCTCAAATGGTAAAAAATATTATATTCGTTGGATAGATTATGAAAGAGATACCGGTAAAAAAGCAGAAGTACCAGAAATTTATATAAATAAAATAAAAGAATTTATTGGAGATGATTTTTTAAAAGAAGAACCTAGAATTTATCCTAAATATATGTATTTTGATGGAAAAGAGATGAGAATTATAAAAATATATCTTTCATATACTTATATTGAAACCAAATATGGACTATTTGGTGATGAAGGTAGAGGTATATCATTTACCAAAGAGTCTTTTGGTACAAAATCAGGAGATAATATTTTCTACTTAACAAACAACAAATTTATAAAAGCAAACAAGGACAAGTAAGTGCAAACTAAAAAATCAAATAAAGAGCTAATAAATTGCTTTAAAGACTATATTGATATAGCTGATGCAAGTTATGCAATGCTTCATAATGTATTTGAGAATGAAAGAAATG